>CAIVPV010000323.1 GCA_903907915.1 uncultured Cytophagaceae bacterium | reverse complement strand
GGTATTAGGACATAATTTCAGAAATAATTACGAGGTGGCTGTAGACTCTTATGGGGGACTTTGGCAATCAGATAATGATGATGATGGCAACAAAGGAGTACGAATAAATGCCGTTTTCGAGCATGGAAATTACGGTTATGTGGATGAAATGACCGGCGAAGGTTGGAATGTAAATCGGACAAATATCGAAAAAGAGATTCCTTTACGCCACTGGCATTTAAATGATCCGGGAGTGATGCCTAATTTATTACAAACCGGTGCAGGTTCTCCTACAGGGATGATTATTTATGAAGGGAATTTATTGCCTTCTATCTTCCAAAATCAAATGATTCATACGGATGCGGGCCCTAATGTCGTTCGCTCCTATGCCACGACACCTTGGGGTGCCGGATACGAAGCTCGCATTAATAATCTAATTAGCTCTAGAGATCAATGGTTTAGACCTGCCGATGTCGCTGCTGCACCAGATGGTTCACTATTTGTAGCTGATTGGTACGATCCAGGCGTAGGTGGACACCAAGCTGGCGATCAAGCTAAAGGACGTATTTACCGCATCGCACCCAAAGGTCATGCGTATAAAACAGCTGCCATAGATCTAAGTACCCCTGAATCAGCCTTCAAGGCTTTAGAAAATCCAAATTTAGAAACTCGTTTTCTCGCTTTTCAAGCCTTGAAAAAAATGGGATCTAAAGCAGACGCTGTGTTAGAAAAAGCCTTCAATACGAATGAAAATCCTCGTTTTAGGGCAAGGGCGTTTTGGGTATTAAACCAAGGCCCTCGTTCAAATGAATTTATTCAAAAAGCCTACGAGCAAGCTAATCCGAGTCTTAAAATGATGGCGATTCGCGCGGCTAAGCAGAAGCCTTTCACAGAATGGTCTTCACTAGCTACTAAAGCTGTAAAAGATCAGCATGCGTCTGTCAGAAGAGAATTAGCAATTGCCTTGCGCCATCTTTCCGGTGATGAGGTGAATAAACTATGGGCTACTTTAGCCATGCGCCATAACGGGCTAGATCGCTGGTATTTAGAAGCCTTAGGCATCGGTGCTGACGGTAATTGGGATGAGAGATTTGAGGCATATATGGCTTTAAAGCCAGAAAATTCTAAAGGGTATGCCGATATGGTGTGGAGAGCTAGAATCGAAAAGGCCCTCCCCGCATTAATTGAAATGATTGGAAATACGAAATCGTTAGCCTATTTCCGCGCTCTGGATTTTATGCCGGGTGAGAAAAAATCAGAGGCTTTATTTGGCCTAATTAGTGGAAAGTTTGCGTCGGATTTAACGGCTCAGATCGAGGCTGTTCGCCATGTTAAGCCTGACTATATCTCTGGCAAACCGGAAGCTAAACAAGTTCTATCTAGTCTGTTAAAGCAAATAAACGGCAAACAATACCTTGAATTAGCGGATTATTTTCAATTAAAAGAGGAAAGTTCCCGCATTTTAGGCATGATCATCTCTGGAAATGAAAGAACAAAATCTGGTCAAGTTTTATACAATTTAGCGGGAGGAGCAGAACTCATTCGGTCGACTTTCTTTGCAGGTAAAGAAGCGGAGCAATTAGCCCTTATTGAATCGCTGCGTTACCAAGGAAAAACAGAATCGGCGCAATTGTTATTTGAAGCATCTTCTACTCCTAAATTCAGTAAATCCGTACAGATGCAGGCAGCACGCGTGATAGGTAATGCCTATCCGACCGAAGAATTTGTCCTAGATTTATTGGATAAAAAGAAATTCACCGCTGCGTATGTTCCTTTAGTGGTAGAAAGTCTACAAAAAGCATGGAGAAAATCCATCCGAACAAGAGCAAATAGTTATTTAGACAAACATCAAATTGAAACTAAGAAATCGCATCCAGCGATGGCTGATTTAGTTAAGATGTCAGGGGATGCTGTGAAAGGTAAAATAGTATTCACTAATTCCTGTGCGATGTGCCACCAGGTAAATAATGAAGGTATTGATTTTGGACCAAAGCTGACCGAAATCGGCACCAAGTTATCAAAAGAAGGGATGTATATGTCCCTATTGCACCCCAATGCGGGTATCGGTTTTGGCTACGAGACCTTTGAGGTAAAAACTAATTCTGGGGATACGTATCAAGGAATTATTGTTTCTAAAAATGAAACAGATATTGTATTACGCATTCCTGGAGGAATAGTCAAAAGCTTCAAAACATCCGCCTTAAAATCAGTCAAGCAATTACCTGAATCACTCATGCCGGAGGGTTTAGCCGATGGTATGAGCACAACTGAATTAGTTGATCTAATGGAATATTTATTCACTTTAAAGAAAAAATAAAATGAATCGTCGTGATTTTGCCTCCATTTTGGGCGCCAGTTTATTGATTCCATCCCTTTCAAAAGGGTCTAGCATTGCGCGGGAGAAGCCATTTGAATTAAATTATGCTCCGCATTTTGGCATGTTTAAAAACCACGCAGGTCCATCTGAATTAGATCAGCTACAGTTTATGTATGATCAAGGGTTTACAGCCCTGGAAGACAATGAACTCATGGGAAGACCAGTAGCACTACAAGAAAAGATCGGAGAAAAATTAGCTAAGCTGAACATGAAAATGGGTGTTTTTGTCATCAAATTCGATGGTTTTTTTGACAAGCAAACCATGACGACTGGCAAGAAAGAGTGGACCGATTTATTCCTTGACTCTTGCCGAAAAGCGGTAGACACCTCGAAGCGTGTAAATGCAAAATGGGCCACCGTGGTTCCTGGTAATTTCACGAGAGATTTGCCCATGGGCATCCAAACAGGCCACGTGATAGATAATTTAAAACGTGCGGCAGAAATCTTAGAACCTGCGGGCTTAACGATGGTTTTAGAACCATTAAGCGATAACTCAGACTTATTTTTACGCTATTCCGATCAAACCTATAGCATTTGCAGAGCGGTGGGCTCCCCCTCTTGCAAAATTCTTTTTGACATGTATCACATGCAAAGAAATGAAGGAAATCTCATTGCAAACATGGATAAATGCTGGGAAGAAATCGCCTACCTACAAATAGGGGACAATCCGGGCCGTAAAGAACCAACGACGGGAGAAGTAAATTACCAAAATATTTTCAGGCACTTAAAACAAAAAGGATTTACCGGCGTTTTAGGCATGGAACATGGAAATTCTAAACCGGGTAAGGAAGGAGAAATAGCTTTAATTGAAGCTTATCGCAAATCAGACGTCTAATTATTGCCTATTTTATTTGCTAAAATGAAATTTAATTTAGACATTCGCTTAATTATCTAATTAAGATGGACTCAAAATTCAAAGCAATCAACGATCCTACCCGGAGAGAAATATTGCACTACTTAGTGAATGGCCCACAAAATGCAGGACAAATTGCCTCTCAGTTTGATATGAGCAAACCTAGCATTTCACATCACTTGGATCTGCTAAAACAAGCAAATCTAATCCAAGCTGATAAAAAGGGGCAATTTATTGTATATAAACTAGACAAAACTGGATTTGAAGTAATTCATGCCTGGTTTCAGTCCTTCTCTAAGTACTTTGAATTCCCTAAGCCTAAAATTAGAATCGAAATTTAATCTGTATTAACATGAATTTTCACCTGCCCAGTACTTTTCAATTTATACAATCTCATCTTCCAGCTAATACCAAAGGAATGGGTATTACGACTTTATCAAAGCGTAACCTATTTCAGTCCATTGGTGATTTTTTTGCGGAAAAATCGGGTAATAAAAGAGTATCCTATATAGCTGTGGGAGACGACTTTATTCATCAAATGCATTTTCAAGGGACTGATTTGATCGCTGAAAAAACAATCCAAATAGAGCAATTAGACCATTTTTATGTATCAGAAGGTCAAACTCCGGATGGAATTATACACCACTTATCATGTGATGCGACCATCATCAAATCTAAAAAGAAAATAGAGGATGTGCACATTAAAATCCTTCCTTGCCTTTTAGGTGAAAATGCGTCCAATATTCAGGTAATCCAAACCATTCAATGGGCACAAGAATCCAAGAAATCAATCATTGATATCTTGAAGAAATGGCCAGAACGAATTGAAAAACATAAAGCAAAAATCGCTACTGAAGAAGCGGCGGCTTTAAAAGCTGCAGAAGAAGAAGCGGCGGCGATTAAAGCGGCAAAAGAAGAAGCGGAAGCACTGAAAGCAGCTGAAAAAGAGGCAGCTAAAGCTGCTAAAGAATAATTATTCGTTTATTTTTTGGTCTACATTTAAGTCGAATAATTCTTTCGAGGTTAGCGCCACGAGACTAACGAGTACCATCGTCACCCCTGCACCTATTAAAACAGATGGAACAGTTCCAAAGAACTTAGCTGCAACACCCGATTCAAAGGCTCCCATCTCGTTCGAAGTACTCACAAAAACACCATTTACGGAAGAAACGCGGCCTCTCATTTCATCAGGAGTGTAGAATCGTAGAACTGTTTGGCGAATCACGACACTGATCGAATCAAAGGCACCAGTAAAGAAAAGAGCTGTGACTGAAAGCCAAAAATTAGTCGAAAGTCCAAATACGAAAGTGGCAATTCCGAATCCGGCAATCGCCAAAATTAAATTTCTCCAAGCATGTTTTAAAGGCGGAAAGTAAACTAAGGTAACCATTGTTACCACGGCTCCTACAGAAGGCGCAGCCCTTAAAATGCCCAAACCCTCCGCTCCTACTTTCAAAATATCCTCCGCAAAAATGGGCAAAATGGCTATAACGCCACCAAAAAGAACCGAGAATAAATCCAAGGAGATAGAATAGAGGATAATTTTAGTCTTAAAAACGTAGGCAATTCCTTCTCGCAAACTATGCCAAATCGATTCGTGTTGTACTGTCTTTACGGGTACGGGTCGATTTTCTATTTGAAAAATACACACCATGACACCTAGCAATAAGGCAATAACCGTTATCAATGAGCCGGATAATCCTGCATACGCATACAAGAATCCGGCCACACCTGGCCCTAAAATAGATCCTAATTGCCAAAAAGAGCTATTCCACGTTGCTGCGTTCGCAAACACTTCTTTAGGTACTAAAAAGGGATTTAATGAGGATGCTGCGGGGCTGAAAAAACCTTTCGAAAGACCAATGATAAAAATAACCGCATAGATCGAATAAATATGAAAATCTTGATCAGCGGACCGAAGTTGAGTACTCGAATACAATAAAAATAGAGAGGACGCGATGATTAAAGAAAGTGTCACCTGCATAATTTTTTTCTTATCCCGATTATCGGCAAAATGCCCGCCAAATAAGACCAAAGAAATAAAAGGTACGGCTTCTGCTAAGCCAATCAGACCCAATGCCAAAGGATTATGGGTAATTTTATAAATCTCGTAAGCTAAAACTACTTCTTGAATCAACAAGGCAATGGTAAAGAGCGTGTTTCCTGTCACATACGCTCTAAACTCTGGAAATTGCAATGCTTTATAAGCCTCTTTATGTTGAAAAAATCCCATGCAAAAGATAAAATAGTGGACTCCAAAATGCCAAATCTGCCCAAAGTCGCTTATCCTCAGAAAAAGACAAACGGGATAAAATGAACGTTAACCCAAATGTAACCAAAAAAGGCTCCGAAAACTACCTAAAGAGAGCTATGCTTAATAAATCGCATCCTTTGTTTCAATTGTCTCTAAGGCAGAACCTACCTGAATTGTTCCTAAGGAAATAGGTACAAATTGCTGACCAAAATAGACTTTGTGATTAATCGTTCGAAAAGAGGCTAGTGATTTTAGGGTTTCTTTATCTGATTCACCTGAAAGAGGATCTAAATTTACTAAGGAACATCGGGCACAAGGTTTGGCACCATATAAACGAACCTCTCCCACCTTTATCTCCACCCAGGTATCTTCCACAAATGGTTCAGTCGAATTTACAATAATATTAGGGCGGAATCGCAAGCGATCTACTGGTCCGGTTAAGCGATCTTCCAATGCCTGGTAAGAGGCTGATCCTATGACTAAAAGAGGCAAAGAATCAGCAAAGGACGTATTTTTGGCTAAATCGGTTTGGTGTTTTGGCTTCATTTCACGAGGATTTTCTGCTGAAATACACACTAATTTAACGTCCTCTTTTAAAACCTCAGAAAACCACGACGACCAACCGTCTAAGACTTCCTGAGCCTGTAATTGATCTTCCCAAATCTCTACTGCAATCCAAGTACCTAAAGTAGGATTCAAAATAAGTTCCTTCTCTAAACCAGAAATAGAATCCTTAACCATAAATCCATGATCGGATTCATCTAGCTTAAAACGAGTCAATTCAGGCCGGGTCCGCTGCGTAATAAATTTACCTTGAGCATCTACTAACATAAAACGACGATCGCCACGCAAACCTTCTCGTTCTACGACTGCTTTTTGCAACGAAATTGCCCCTAAGGACTTGATGGGATAGATAAAGAGATGCGAAATCATAGAACAAATGTAAGCTATTCTTTGAAAAAAGCCCTATGAGTACTTATAGGCTTTCGCCTTCTTAATATGGTAAGATTTTCCTAAGTTTGTTTTATTGATTGTATTCAACCTATACCTATGAAACATTTTCGCTTAGCCTTATTCGCCATTTTATGTCCTTTATTCGTAAAAGCACAACAAGTTTTAACATTAGAGGATGCGATTCAACAAGGAATTTCAAAGCAATATTCGATTCAAATTTCAAGACAAAGAGAACGCATCGCAGCTAATGAAAATACCTTAGGGAATGCGGGATTCTTACCTACTATTACGGGTACTGCTTCTAAAAATTATACGATATCGGGTCTAGATCAGTCATTTTTTGGTGGCTTGCGCCCCCCATTAGTACAATCTGGTGTTAATTCAAATTCAGGAAATGCCGGCGTGGCGATGGCTTGGACATTATATGACGGACAGGGGATGTTTATACTTCGTGACCGATTCAAAGAATTACAAAATTTAGGAGCTAAGCAAACCGAGACCAACATTGAAAACTTAATTGCGCTGATTTCATCAACTTATTATGATCTAATTCGCCAAAATTTGCGGGTAAATAACTTCAAAAAAGGCCTCGAAATATCAAATGACCGATTAAAATTAGCCAAGGATCGTTACGAGGTGGGACAAGGCTCTAAAGTGGATTATTACTCAGCTCAAGTAGATTATAATGAGGACAAAGCCCTATTAATTGCTCAGGAACAATCCTTCACCAATACTAAAATTGGATTTAATACGATTCTGATTAAAGACTATAAATCCGATTTTTCGATCATTAACAACATCGACCTACTTCCCAAACTAAAGTTAGGGGAATTGAAAATGAGTGCCTTGTCTCAAAACCCAACCTTAATCGGAGCGATTCTATCGAAAAAAATCAGTGATTTAGATACTAAGAATTTACAGAGCCAACAAAAACCGCAAATCGATTTACTAGCCGGGTATGCGATGAATAGTGTAGCGAATGGGGCGGGTTTTGGGGTGGAAAAAGGGAGTAGTGATGTATTTAACTATGGACTAAGAGCGACGATTAATATTTTCGATGGATATAACCAAAAACGTCGAATTCAAAATGCAAAAATAAACGCCGAAATCGCGGCTATCCAGATCGAGGACTTGAAAAATGCCTTATTGTCAACTTTAGAAAAGACCTACGTTACCTATGAGAATTCAATGAATTTGATTCAATTAGAAACAGAAAACTATGCTATTGCGAGGCAAAACATTGAAATCGCTTTTGATCGTTTCAAAGTAGGGATTGCCACCTCATACGAATTGCGCGAGGTACAACGCAATGCCGTAGCAGCAGAAACCCGTTTAATTGAGGCAAAATTTGCTGCTAAATCAGCTGAAATTGAACTAATTCGATTGAGCGGAAACTTGTTGTAATTCCTCGTTTAATTGTTGCTGATACAACTCATAATACAAGGATTTCGTCTTCATTAGTTCCTTGTGGCTTCCGCTTTCAAGAATTAAACCTTCCGATAAAACAAAAATTCGGTTCGCTAAGCGAGCAGAGGAAACGCGGTGAGAGATAATCAAGGAGGATTTTCCTACTGTTACCTGCTTTAAATTTTCTAAAATCGTATGCTCGGTATGTGTATCTACGGCGGAGAGGCAATCATCTAATACGAGCATTTTAGGATTTTTCACCAAAGCACGAGCGATCGACACACGCTGCTTTTGGCCACCTGAAAGTGTAATTCCTCTTTCCCCTAAAATCGTTTCGAACTGATCTGGAAACTCCATAATATTATCATAAACGTCCGCTTGTTTCGCCGCTACTTCGATGGCTTCTTGGGTAAGTGTATCATTCCCAAAGCGAATATTATCCGAAATACTTGTCGAAAACAAAAACACATCTTGCGGCACAAACCCTATAAAAGAACGAACCCAAGCTATATCCCAATCCTTCAAGGAAATGCCATCCAGTAAAATTTCCCCTGAAATAGGATCATAAAAACGAGCCATTAATAACGCAACGGTAGATTTACCTGAACCTGTTTGGCCTAATAAGGCAACAGACTCTCCACACTCAATCTTGAAATTCAGCTTTTCTAAAACGGGACGATCAGATCCAGGATAAGTAAAACTCACTTCCTTGAATTCCCAGTTTCCAATGATCTCCTGTCGAATTTGTTTTCCAGTCGTTAATTCAGATTTGGCATTTAAAAACTCGTTAATCCGCTTCTGAGAAGCAGCTGCTCTTTGAATCTGTGAACTCGTCCAACCTAAAGCAGTCACCGGCCAAGTCAACATAAACACGTACATAATGAACTCCGTAATATTACCCACAGTCATCCGTCCGGCAATCACTTCCCTCGAACCAATGTACACGACTAAAATCGTAGAAAAACCGACCAATAAAGCTATCAAAGGGGTGAAAAGCGAATCCACCTTGACTAAACCTAATGATTTAGATCGGTAATCATTCGACGCTGATGCAAATGAATCCAAGGATCTTTTCTCCCTAACGAACGATTTTAATACACGAATACCCGAAAATGCTTCTTGAACAAAAGTAGAAATTTGCGATAAAGCACCTTGGATCTCTTCGGATTTTTTAATAATCACCGAATTCACATAATAAATACTAATCGATAAAATGGGCAGGGGCATTAATACATACCACATCAATTTCTGATTCACTTGCCACATGGAATAAATCACCAAGATAAAAACGGTAATTAAATTAAGTCCGTACATCATACTGGGCCCTACATACATGCGCACTTTACCTACGTCTTCGGAAATTCGAGCCATTAAATCACCCGTATTTTGTTGACGATAAAAGGACAATGGCAATGTTTGGTAATGCGTATATATCTCATTTTTCAATTCATACTCAATGTGACGGGACATGACAATGAGGGTCTGGCGAACTAAAAATAGGAATACACCCTTCATGATAGCCATTACAATAATCAAGCCGCCATAGAAAAATAGGGTGAATCCGAAGATTTCGTAGAAAGCTTTTTGGAGGGTAAATCCTTTGAAGAGAAAATAAATATCGATGGTTTCCGTCACTAAATCGAGCGCGTAACGAACTAATTGCGCAGGAAAAACTCCGAAAAAATTAGAGAATAAAGTGAAGATAATTCCAAGGACTAACAGCCATTTGTACTTCCAAAAATACTGATTGATATGACTTAATGCGCCCATATAAAGATTAATTGAGTACAAAGATAGGACCTTTATCAATTAAAATTCTTAATTTTGAGATTCAAAACAAGACGCTCTTTTTTTTCGGATGGTTAACAGGAGATTACTACGGGTTAAAGCATTTCAACAATTGTATGCTTACTATACCCAAGAACGTGCCCAGTATCAATTAGCTTTTGATGGTTTAGCGACCATTTTTCAGCCTGATTTATCCTTAATGGTCTCGAAAGAGGATCAAATGCCTCGTTTAGAGGGCCTAAGACAACTAGCCGAAATTCAATTAAAAGAGCATTTCCAAGAAATCACTTCGGAAGAAACTATTCCCGTTGAAGCGCAAGATGCCGCTCATTCGGTTTTCCAAACTTACCACGCTAATGTTAAGCAAATCGCGGAAAAGCTGAAAAAGGATATGGTTATAGAAGTAGAATCCATCAATAAGCAGTACCTGAAAATTCTATTTTATTTACAGCAATTGCCATTAATTGCGCTTTGGGATGAAAACAGGCGTCTTTTAGAAAATTCGACGAAGACGTCATTGTTAGCAAAAAACAAAGTGCTTTATATTCTTTCCAAATGGGGTGATTTACAACGTGCCTTTGATAAAAATCGCATTGGTTGGTCGGAAGATGAAGAAAATTTAATCAAGAAATTATTTATCGAGAACATCCTGACGGATGAAACCTTCTTAACTTACCTTCCTACCTCAGGCAAGAAGTTTGAAGATGATTTAGAATTCGTCAAACATGTGTTGAAAAATTTCCTTTTAAAACACGAGTCGATGACAGAGTATTTTGAGGAAAAAGATTTAAATTGGTCTTTGAATAAAGATGTAGTAAAAAGCATGGCAAACAAAACCTTTAAAATAGAGGCTTTGGAGGACATGAGTTTACAGCCACTCGCGATCCAATGGGAGGACGATAAATTATTCTTTGAGGAATTGTTTGATTACAGCGTAACCGAAGACAAACAACTAAGTACGTGGATCGGTGACCAAACTAAAAACTGGGAATCTGATCGCCTAGCGGTTTCAGATTTTATCATCTTAAAAATGGCCTTGGCCGAGATGGTTAAATTCTCAAGCATTCCGGTTAAAGTAAGTATAAATGAGTACATCGAACTAGCGAAAAACTATTCGACACCTAAGTCTGGCCAATTTATTAATGGTATTTTAGACGTGGTTTCGAGCCGCTTGGTTCACGAAAAAGTGATTAATAAATCTGGTCGAGGATTAATCGACATAGCTAATAAATAAAAATGAGCAAATCATCTAGATCTTTTTGGGCCTTCGTAGTAGGAGCTGCTGCAGGTGCCATTGTAGGAATTTTATATGCTCCAGATAAAGGAGAAAATACCCGCAATAAATTGTATTACCAATTGAATAAATACCGTGATCAATTAAAGCAATTAATCAACGATATTGTAGATGGTAAAGAGGTAATCGAAACCACAGCGAAATCAGAAGGCAAAAAAGTTGTTCAAGACGCGAAAATCAAAGCAGAGAAATTGCTAGAGGACGTGGAAAAAATGATGACTCAAATTAAGGCCAAATAAGATGCGTTCCACCCTCCTATTTTTCTGTCTAATCGGGATTTTTTCCTGTACGAACCAGCAAAAAGAGGCCAACAATTCAACAGAAAATGCCATACCGGCAGCCTTAAAACCGAGTGCAGAAAAATACCCCATTCTGAAAGTAGATAAACCTTTTGTCTCTTTAGGGCGATTAGTCGAAGGAGATAGTGTTTTTCATACGTTCAATTTTAGAAATACAGGAAATCTACCTTTGAAAATTATCTCTGTGAATGCATCCTGCGGATGTACTACACCTAAATGGAGCACTGATATTATTCAACCGGGGGAAAAAGGTTTCATCCGAGTGAAATTTGATTCTAAAGGAAAAGAAGGCAAATTGCAAAAAACCATTACCGCCTACTGTAATACGCTGCCCGCGGAGAACAGAATGGCATTTAAAGTAGAAGTCTTACCTAAAAAATAATCTCATGTTATTACTACAAGCACAGAGTCCAGCGTACATGCAAATCATCCTTTTTGGAGGTATTTTTGTCGTATTTTATTTCTTCATGATTCGTCCACAACAACAAAAAGCAAAAGAGGCGAAAAAATTCATCGAAGAATTAAAGACAGGCGATAAAGTGGTGACCATCGGGGGGGCACACGGAACTATTGTGACAATCCGCGAAAAAACGATCGTAGTAGAAGTTGATTCAAGCAAAGGAGTTCGTATGGTATTCGAAAAGACAGCGGTCTCTAAAGATGCGTCATCTCGTTTAACAGAAGAATAAAATATGACCACAGGCCTGAAACCTTTCATTGGAATTACAGGCGGAATAGGATCCGGCAAATCAACCATTTGCCGGATT
Organism: uncultured Cytophagaceae bacterium; assembly: GCA_903907915.1. Lineage (GTDB taxonomy): Bacteria > Bacteroidota > Bacteroidia > Cytophagales > Spirosomataceae > Aquirufa. Next base: position 13,374 of record CAIVPV010000323.1, on the reverse strand, counting down.
TTTTCATGTCTGGGAATTCCGGTTTTTGAGGCTGATAAAGCAGCGCGAGATATTTGCGAGAAAGATATGGCGGTAAAGGAGGCTATTATCGCTGAATTTGGCCCTACCTCTTACCTGCCAGATGGAAGTTATAACCGCACTTGGATAAAAGGCTTACTTCAAAAATATCCGGGCGATATCGCTCAACTAAATTCTATCATCCATCCAGCAGTTCGTCGCCAGGCGGTAGAATGGCTTAAAGCTACACCAGCCGCACCTTTTTGCCTATATGAATCCGCCTTGATTACTCCGCGCACTAAACCGGAACATATTTCGCAGATGATTACGGTGGATTGCCCTTTAAGCGAGCGTATTCAACATATTCAAAAAAGAAGTCAAATGAGTTATATGGAAACGATGCAAATGATCGATTTACAGCCGCAACCTAAAAACTACCTTTGGGGGGCTGATTTTGTCATTACAAATGGTAAAAATGACCGAGTTTGGCCGCAGGTGATGAATATTATGGAGGTATTTGGGAATTAAGGCTTAAAAAAGTAAATTTGATTATGGAAAATTTTGTCGTTTCAGCGCGTAAATACCGCCCTACCCAATTCGATTCTGTGGTAGGCCAAAGTCACATCACAACTACCCTTAAGAATGCGATTAAGTCAAATCACTTAGCGCAAGCCTTCTTGTTCTGTGGTCCACGTGGCGTAGGTAAAACGACCTGTGCCCGTATTTTAGCGAAGACCATTAATTGCCAGGAATTAGGAGCAGATGGAGAAGCGTGTGGAAAATGTTCCTCCTGTCAATCATTCCAAGAAAATACCTCGTTAACCATACATGAATTAGATGCAGCGTCGAATAATTCCGTAGAAGACATTCGTAACCTGATCGATCAAGTTCGTTATCCTCCTCAAAGTGGAAAATACAAGATCTACATCATCGATGAGGTTCATATGCTTTCGGCTTCCGCCTTCAATGCCTTTTTAAAGACCTTAGAAGAGCCGCCATCCTACGCGATTTTCATCCTTGCGACTACGGAGAAACATAAGATTTTGCCTACGATTCTATCTCGTTGCCAAATCTTTGATTTCAATCGAATCCAATGGAAAGATATGGCGTCACACCTATCTGCTATAGCTGAAAAAGAAGGTATCACAGCGGAACCCGCTGCCCTGGAATTGATTTCCATCAAAGCAGACGGGGGACTAAGAGATGCACTTTCGATGTTTGACTTAAATGTCACCTATTCGACTGATAATTCGCTCAAACACGCGGATGTGTTAGAGAACTTACATATTTTGGACAGTGACTATTACTTCCAACTAACTGATTTCTTCGTACAGCAAAACCATACGGATGCACTCGTACTTTTGGACGAAATTATGCGCAAAGGATTCGATGGACAACAATTTATCGCTGGGCTTTCTGAGCACTTCCGAAATTTGTTGTTTGCTAAAGATCCGAAGACACTTGCTTTAATGGAATTGAGTGAAGAGAACCGAGCTAAATTCCAAGCACAAAGCGGGTCGACCTCTGCCTCTTTCTTATTATCGGCCATGAATCTTTGCTCACAATGTGAGATTCATTATAAAGCAGCCAAGAATTCTCGTTTGCATGTCGAACTGACCTTATTGAAAATTACTTATTTGCCGTCGGTCTATCAGCCAGTAGCACAACCTGCGGTGGAGGGTGGCGCCGGAAAAAAGTCTGAGAGTAAACACATTGCCCCGGCTGCGGTAGCTCCTGCAGTCCCAGAGCCAATAACTCCTATTATTACTGATAATCCCGTTGCGGTAGCAACAGAAGTCGCAGAGATAGCCTTAAAAACAGCTGTTCCTGTCCCAGCGCCAGCAATTCCAGTGGTGGCTATCGAAACGCCCGTTGCAAGACCAAGCAGTCATGGTTTACGTAGTGCGAAGAAAGTGGCAAGCTCTAATCAAAGTGAAGAGAATAGTGAAGCTAATAACCAAGGATCAGCTCAAAATGAGCCATTTACCTTCGAAGAGTTGAATTTAGTTTGGACCAATATCGCCCAAGGATTTAAAAAGAGCAATTTCATCAACAAATATGTGATGATGAATCGAGAATTTAGTTTGGTAGATTCGGTCATTCACATGAAGCTGGAAGGGGAAGCGCAAATACAGCAATTCAATGATTCTCTAAAATTGGAATTAATCACGCAATTAAGAGAAAAACTTAATAATGATACAATTGACCTCAGTCTAGATATAATGGATGGCGAAGTTTCTGATAAAAAGTTGATTTATACGCAGTCGGATAAATACGATTTCCTATCCCAAAAACACCCGATTCTAGTGGAAATGAAGCAAAGAATGGGATTAGATCACGAATTTTAACGAATTTGGCCTTGTCCTATTCCGATCCATTTTTCGGTGACTAGTTTCTCCAAAGCGAAGGGGCCACGGGCATGTAATTTTTGGGTAGAAATGCCTATTTCAGCTCCTAAACCAAATTCCCCCCCATCCGTAAATCGAGTAGACGCATTCCAATAAACGGCCGCAGCGTCCACCGCTGAAAGAAAAAACTGAGCCTCGGCATTCTCGGATGTCACAATCGCCTCGGAATGACGAGATGAATAGGTGGCAATATGAGCTAGCGCCTCTTGAAAATCGTTAACAACTTTAATAGAACAAGCAAAATCCAAGAATTCCCGTCCAAAATCAGCTTCACTAGCCTTTTCTAAAAAAGGATAGGATAGCTTTTGCAAAATGGCATAAGATATTTTATCTGCAAAAATCCTGACCGAATAAGATTGTAAAGGTTCAAGAACCCGAGTCAAAAATTCATTGGCAACCGACTGATGAATGACGATGGTATCTAGGGAATTGCAGACCGAAGGTCGAGAGACTTTGGCATTCACCACAATCTCCACCGCCATGTTCATGTCTGCAGAGGACGCCACATAGGTGTGGCAAACTCCGGCACCCGTTTCGATCGTAGGAACTAAAGATTCCTTTCTCACCCGCTGAATTAAGGCATCCGAACCACGGGGAATAATCACATCAATATATTTCACTGCGGTCAAGAGCGTAGTCACCAGTTCCCGATCCGTAGGCATTAAATATACTACATCCGTTGAAATTCCCTGCTGAGTTAATGCCTGATGAATCAAATCCACTAAAATAGTATTTGTATGCAGCGCATCCGTTCCGCCTCGTAATACGGCCGCATTTCCAGACCGGATACATAAAGCTGCCACATCAATCGTGACATTGGGACGAGATTCGAAAATAACTCCCACCACCCCCAAAGGGACAGTGACTTTAGTGAGTTCTAATCCATTAGGAAGTGTTTTTTTTACTAATGTTTGACCCGTTGGATTAGGTAATTGCGTTACAGAAATGACACTAGCAGCTAGATTTTCAAGTCTTTCATGAGTCAAATAAAGGCGATCGCGCATCGGATGATCGAAAGGCATAAGATCCAAATCCTTTTGATTCTCTAGAAGGATTGCGGCAGAATTTTCCCGAATTAATGTGGCTAAACTTAAAAGAATCAAATTTCGAGACTCCCCGCTTGCCATCGCTAAGGAGGATGCAGCTGAACGAGTGCGCTGAAATTGATCTGTTATTGTATACATATTAATTCGATATATTTAATCTGATTTTTTGTAGATTTCCTTCTCCAGTGGTCCATTGAAGAATATAAGTACTAGAAGGTAAGCTAGATAAATCTAAGGGATAAATTTGCTCTCCAGACCCAAAATTAAGGCTTTTTGAGGAAATTAACACACGTCCTTGGTTATCAACAATCTGATAATTCACCGTCGCAGGTTTTTCTAGACTAAATTTCCAATAAAATAATCCCCGGGATGGATTTGGATATACGATAGCTGGCGTTTCTTGTATTTCATTCCCTAAAATGGGGTTATCGTACAAGGCTAATTGGGCATCTAACCAAGTCAATCGACCCTGTATCCAGTTTTTCAACCAATTTACTTCATCTGTTAAACTAGAACCCACATAATAATTAGGCCAAATTTTCTTGCCCATTAAAGGGTACTTCTGAAAATTACGCGTTAGAGGATCCTTTAATACCACCTGTACTGAATCAATAGAGGAATTAATTGCGTTCGTATTCAGAAAAGTAGATCTTACAGCCTTCCAACGCGTGGCTAAAGCTTTTCTAAAACTCGCATCTTGAATTAATTTATTCCACCAAAAAGGCACTTGCCAGTAATCTTTAGAACCCGCATCAGTCTCCATTGCCTTATAGACAAAGCCATTAGTCATCCAGCCATTCAAATAATCAGCATTACCAAAGGCAATATTAAAATCCCAGGCTGGCCCCATCTTAATCTTCCCTCCTAATGACTCTTTATCCTTATACAAATAGGTACTTAATCGATAGCCGTCCACATTGCGGGTGACCTCATTCAAAATAAAATAATTTACAAAGGAGGGCATATCCATCAAATCCCTAAAACTAGCTTTGGGATCATTCATATCCTCCGTCATCAATTTCTGTTCCCATTTATTGATATAATCGCGGATATAAATCAATTGCTGCTGGGTGATGATGCCGTATTTCGGATATTCAATTTGAAACTCACATTTTTGAGTAGCCAGTATGCCTGAGGTATAATTACTTTTAAAGGTGGTCGAAGGGGAACCACTTGTCTTATCAATTTTTAATATATACCCACCAGTTACATCATCGCCAGCATTTTCGGTAGGATATAAATCAGATATAGGTACACGGTTTTTACCTTGCTTAATTTTCTCCATTAAAACATATACCCCTCTGTATTCATCATTGATGATTAGCTCGATGAATTTCGTCTTACTATTGAGGACACCTAAACGACCAGCGATCATCTGCGCTAGAAAATCACGCATAAAGGAACGATCGTTATAGGACGCATTTAGCACCCAATCCGATTCCTCAGGCATCTGAACCAAAGATAATTTTTTATCTTTTACTCCAGTGGTATCTGCCCACAATTCAATTCCGTAGGGCTTTTTAACATAACCTGGAAGAAAATAAAAATCAGCTTGCGAAGTAGATCCACGGAATTCTATGCCAGCCACGGTGGTGATGGTAGGCGAAGCCGATAATTGATTTAATTGCCCAGCGCCAGTATCAAAAATCTCCATGGTCACTGGAATTTTTGGTTCATCCTGAATAACTCGGGTTTTCGTATTAATCCGAATGATGGGGAGATTTGAAACGCTAAGACTTTGGGAATAAAGTGCCCAAGGCAAAAGTAGAAGAACAAATAGGCTTTTCTTCATCTAAAAATCGTAACCGAGGGTTAAATAAGATATAGGGGATTTTACTTCCTTATTTTCTAGGCCAAAGGCGTAATCAAACTTTACAAAGTAACCGAAAACTGTCGCACGAGCTCCTAAACCATATCCTACTAAAAATGGATTGCGGTAATCGGTCACTGTTGCTTGAAATGGATTAGTTTTGCCACCATATACATTCGTATTAAATCCGTTGGTTTTGGCAAATGGACTAGAGCCAGACCACGCAGTTCCTATATCTGAAAAGCCAACTAATTGAACCGAATTTAATATAGAGGACGATTCAATAGTTAGTAAAGATTTTACTGGGATCCTCAACTCTGCATTAAATAATAAATGACTATTCCCGCTTAACTTATTTAATGCGAACCCGCGCAGTGGAGCAATAAATTGACTCATAAATACATCTCGATTTGCTAAACCACCTAAACCAAGTGGGGTTTCTTGATTACGAGTTTCTGATTTATTGAACAACCAATTATCCATTCCTCCTAACATCGAGGCCTGTGTTTTCGAGCCCATTTGATGTGATGCTGAAAAGCGGGTGGCTAAATAAAAAGTGTTAGAAAGCTTCTTATAGTAGCGCGCATCCAAACTGATTCGAATAAAATCACCCGTATTGATTAGGTCTTTATGAGCTTCTGCTAGTAGGCTGAATTTGAAACCTGTTCGTAAATTTTCTCCCATAGGAACCGTATTATCAAACACATAATTCAATTGGGTGCCTGCATATCCCGAATAATCCTCCTGATTATTTAATGAATATTGACTAAATAATCGGTTAGTGGAATAGGTGCCAGTGACAGTTAATCTACTTAAAAGACTAAATGGATAAGTCGCACTCAAGGCAAAACGATTAAATCGAATCTTCTGTGCATCCGCTTCGGTATCTTGCCCTAGCACTTTGCGATCATACCTAAATGTCCAATCCAGCTTATTGGCTAAATAACTATATTCTCCCCAAATGTCTGTATTTCGTAGATTTGCTGTTAAAAATACCCCCGCTTTAAATAGATGGTTTTCTAACAGATCATTTGCTTTGACCTCATAGGCATACCCAATTCCTCTTATTGGATCTGACTTGAATAGTCCTTCCGACGTATTCATCACAAAGGAATTTTCATAATCCAAAGGACCAATTAATTTTCCTGGCTCTCTTTTTAATCGAATAGTTTGTTGACGTTCTAAACGTGCCCTCCTTGATTTTTTTGCAAGATCATTCGTTTCGCTAAGTACCGGTTCTACGGAATTTAAAACGATGGGATCCACAATGGTGGGTATCCAACTAGGGTTAGTCAATTCATCTAGACTTGCCCAATTATAGCGAGCAATTTTATCCACAAGTATGGTATTTTCGATACTCGAAATGCCGGTAGGTGAAACCTCGAAATTATCCCAAGCTACGGAGCGAACAGCCATTTGTTGAAAGGTGGTGTCAGCTAACTGCATGCGAATGAGTCTATTGCCTTGGTTTTGGGCTTGTAAAAAATAGGCTATTGAATCAGATCGGAATTGAAAATTAAATACCCTGCCAGAAGTGGAAAACAACCGAGTTGGATTTTCGGGTTCCTCTGGATTCCAAATAAAGGCAGACGTAAAAGGCGCTGCAGGTGCAGGTAAGGAATCAATGTAGCGATCTGTCAAATACAAAATTCGATTATCTGCTAAGAAGTGTGCTTCCGTTTCATCGAAAGCATCTTTTGTCACGGGGTTCAAACGATTTCGTTTTAAATCATATATTCCCACGTCCACTTGACCTTTCTCAATCACCCGAACTAGCATTTTAGTGCCGCTCGCTGACATTTCCATATCCAAATATGACAGATTGGCAATCTTCTTTTTATCCTCCCCTTTGGCTTTTCCAGATTTATCTATTTGAAATGTCTTGAACCAGCTATACCCCTGATCTGAATAAATCACAGCTAATTGATTTTTAGCACTCCAAGACAACAAAGGACCCTTGCCTGAAGTAATCCTATTGACATCTTTTAAACCCGACTGTAAAATAACCTGGGACTTGTTTAGACCAATGGTATGGAGATTAACGCTAAATCGACCTGCTTCGTCCGTCACCCAGACCTCATGTAATCCATCTGGACTAAGTCGATAGGTACTCATTTTGGTTTGTGATGCCTTAAATTCATCGGTAGAGAAAACTTTTTGAGAATTCACTTCTAACTGTTTCGCATCATTCAAATAATAGTCAAACCAATCTTTTAAAAACTTCGAAAATGGTTTGCGAATCGTGCTTGAAATGCTTGATTGCTCACTACGAATGATCCGTGTCAAATTCAAGATATTTCCTACAGCCTGTTTTCCATACGTAGTTGCTATATAGTACCAGATCGATTGCCCTAGTAATTCTGCCTCTTTTCCACGTGCTAAAGGAAGTTTTCGAATTTTATTTTCACTGATGATTTGGTAGGTAAAACGTCTCATATCAGGCGAATCACCGGACGCAATATAGGCAGCCATACCGAGCACATACCATTCTGATACGTTCAAAAGTAACGAATTTTGTAACACATCTTTCACACTGCCTCCATACAAAAGATCTTGTAAATAGACACGCGCAACTTGCTTGGTTAATTCCTGTTTAAATGAGCCCAAATTATCTTTAAAGGCTATTTCAACTCGAAATTTAGATAAATTCTCTTCCTCTACATCTTTCGCATTAGCTAATGAAATTCCACTATTGCTTTGTAGCCAAGATTCGTGATTAGGGTAAATAAAAATCTTTACTTTTTGGACTGGAGAATAAGAAATTAACTCCGTAACGCGTACAAAATCAGCTTCTAAAAAGGCCAAAGTTGATTTAGCCATTGGCTCATTTTTCTCTAAGTAATAAATTTCAAAATTAGAGCTGGCAACAAATTTCCATTGAAATTTCTGGTATTGAATCCGGTGATTTTCGGGAAGCCATTGAGAGCTTTGAGCTTCCAACTGTGTACAAGCAGTGAACCACAAAAGAAGCGCAAGAAGTAGGGAAAGATAAATTCTCATTTGGCCCAAAGACTTTAAAACCAAATTTACAGATTTAAACGGAAAATAAATGATAAAATCGACGAATTGATACTTCAGAATGAACACTTGATCTACCTAGAATTTCATCCGTCCATTGTTTGGCAAAATAAGGCATTAAAGAAACCCCTTTCGAACCAAATCCATTAAAAATACCCGCCTCCTGTGAAGGATGGAATCCCACAAAAGGCCGGCGATCCTGAGTGGCTGGTCGTATACCGGTTTTTTGTTTCACTAATTCAAATTCCTCGCAACCCATTGCGGATAATTTTTGCTGCAACTCCTGAAAAGCCTCCGTTGTAGTTTCATTCGAATACTCCTTCCAACTATACGTCGCACCTACCTTGAAATGTTGATTTCCTAGAGGCAAGACAAATCCATTTTTGTTCAAAATATACTCCTGAGAAGGTTGAGAAGATCGTATTTCCATTAATTCACCCTTCGCAGGCAAGAATGGCAAACAAGACCACAAAGGATTTTGCTGACCATGAAATCCTTCACAATAGATTCCCTTAGGTTCTGCACATACACCAATCTTCAATAGGCCTTTTGCCTCGAAATAATCGCGAGAAACGCGCAAAAGCTTAACCACATCTACCCAACCCGCCTTTTTTACCCAAACACCCTCGGATTCCCACTGTAAATATTCCTGATGAATCTCGTTTTTTCGCTCGACTAACCAAGTCTTCATTTCTTCATTTGCAAAGGGCCTAAATAAGGGCATTGGATGAAAAAACTGCGTTCCTAAAGTTGCTTCTACTCGGGGATAAAATTCAAATAGATAATTGAATAATTCATCAGCTAACCAGGTTTGCTCCAGCTTGCGACCTGTAACGGGATTAAATATACCCCCAGCGGCTTGTGATGAATTAAAATGAGTTTCAGGAGAATCCCAAATCTCAAACGGAATCTTAGCCTCCAAAAAATGGTGAGCTAAAATTGTACCAGCTAAACCCTGGCCTATAATGATGATGGGATTAGCGTTTTTCACCTTGCACGCGTCGAACTTGATCTAAAACAAATTCTACTTGTTCATCCATCGAACGATAGGATGTATCTAAATCGATAGCATCTGCCGCACGCTTCAATGGCCCTTCGCTACGATTCGAGTCAATCTCATCCCGTTTACGTAAATTTTCAATGATCTCATCTAAAGGTAAGTCCTCCCCTTTTTGCAAAAGTTCTAATTTTCTTCGCTGCGCCCTAATATGCGGTTCTGCAGTCATGAAAATTTTCAATTCTGCCTGTGGGAATACAACCGTGCCAATATCTCGACCATCCATCACAATCCCTTTCTTTTCACCTAATCGTTGTTGTTGAGCTACCATCGCATGCCGTACTTCCGGAATAGCAGCCACTTGACTAACTAAATCAGAAATGTACATTTTGCGAATATCTGCTTCCACATTTTCGCCATTTAAAATGGTATCCGATGCTTGCTTCGAAGGATTAAACTGAAACGTTATTTCCACATGTGCTAGAGCTTCTTTCACTGCTTCAAGATGGGCTAAATCTACCTTTTGACGATGAAAATAGAGTGCCACCGCACGGTACATGGCCCCTGTATCCAAAAAAGCATAATGCAAAGCTGCAGCTACGTGACGAGCTGTGGTACTTTTTCCGCATGAAGAGAAGCCATCTAAGGCAATGATAATATCGGACATGAATAAAAATTATACTAGCTTCAGCACATTCATCTTTATTGAATAATTAAAAAATGAGCTCAGTCGATGATACCAGATTAATACGTGTGTAATAATCCCACAATAGTGAATAGTAATCCAATAAAGGCCGATAAACCACCTACGAATCCTAAACCTACGATGGCTAAAACGACTCCCAATGCAATTAAAGTGAAACCAATTTTTACTTTAGGGTGCCAACCGCGTGATTCCACGGGTCTTTTTGTTGTTTTAATCTCAGGCTTCACAACGGATTTTACCTCCTTTATGTGTTTTTTAACTTTTACCGTCTCAAGTACCTCCACAGGAGCCATTTGAATGGCCGTGGCTTTGTTATTTTCCTCCCCTGCAAAAGCGGATGAAATGATAAAAAATAGAAATAGAAACTTTTTCATAACGCTAAGCGACTACTTTCATTTGATGAAAAACGGTCTTTTCAAACTTGGATTTGGCATAATTTAAATCCACCTCGAATTGTTTAATTTCTGATTGTGATGGAATCTCATACATAGCATCTATCATCACAGCTTCCATGATTGAACGTAAACCACGCGCCCCTAATTTAAATTGCATGGCTTGTTCCACCATGTAAACGAGTGCATCCTTTTTGAAGGTTAATTTAACACTTTCCATATCGAAAAGCTTCTCATATTGCTTCACGAGCGCATTTTTAGGCTCCGTCAAAATCGATAATAAGGCCTTTTCATCCAATGGATTCAAGTAAGTTACCACCGGAAGGCGACCTAATAATTCTGGAATAAGGCCAAAAGATTTCAAATCCTGCGCCGTCACATATTTCATGATCTGATCCTTCTCGAAAGATTCGTGAAAAGTATCATCGCCGGAGAAACCGATCGGACGAGAATTTAAGCGTTTAGCGATATGGCGACCAATGCCGTCAAATGCACCTCCGCAGATGAACAAAATGTTCTCCGTGTTAACGGCGATCATTTTTTGGTCCGGGTGTTTACGACCACCTTGCGGGGGAACGTTTACTATCGAACCTTCTAATAATTTTAAAAGCGCTTGCTGAACACCTTCGCCTGAAACATCACGCGTGATGGATGGATTATCCGACTTGCGGGCAATTTTATCAATTTCATCAATGAAAACAATCCCGCATTCTGCCTTCTCCACGTCATAATTAGCCGCTTGCAACAGACGCGTTAAAATAGTTTCCACATCCTCTCCTACATAACCAGCTTCTGTTATAACGGTTGCATCAGCGATACAGAAGGGAACTTGTAATTTTTGGGCTAAAGTCCGAGCTAAATACGTTTTACCCGTTCCTGTTTCCCCTACCATCAAGATGTTTGATTTTTCAATCTTCACATCATCCGTAGCAGGTGCCTGCATCAGACGTTTGTAATGGTTGTAAACCGCCACAGAGAGGTGCTTTTTAGCTTCTTCCTGGCCTATTACATATTCGTCTAAGTATTCTTTTAAATCCTTAGGCTTCACTAATTCAAAGGAATGCTTGGTGCCCGCTTTCGCCTTCGCTGCTTCTCCTAACTCCTCTTTCACCACTTCATACCCTTGCTGCAAGCAGTTATTACAAATGTGGCCATCAATTCCAGAAAGCAATAAGCCTACCTCATTTTTAGGACGACCACAGAAAGAACAACTTGTTTTTTTATTATTAGCCACTAGACTTTTCTTGTTAAGATCTCATCAATTAAACCGTATTCCTTAGCCTCAGCTGCCTTCATCCAATAATCACGATCTGAATCGCGTTCAATATCTTCAAACGATTTCCCCGAGTGTTTCGATAAAATTTCATACAACTCTTGACGAATCTTAACGATTTCACGCGCTGTAATTTCGATATCGCGGGATTGACCTTGTGCACCACCTGAAGGTTGGTGAATCATAACACGCGCATGCTCTAAAGCAGAACGTTTACCTGCTGCACCACCTGCTAACAAAACGGCACCCATAGAGGCTGCAAGAGAAGTACAAACAGTCGCTACCTCAGGACGGATATAATTCATCGTATCATAAATACCCAAACCTGCATAAACAGAACCTCCTGGGCTATTAATGTACATCACGATATCTTTTTTCGCATCCGTTGACTCCATGAATAATAATTGAGCCACGATAATATTTGCCATATAATCATCCACTGGAACACCCATAAAGATGATTCGATCCATGATTAGACGAGAAAATACATCGATCTGAGCAAAACGCATGGGGCGTTCCTCAATGATATATTGCGTCATATCATCAATTTGATGCATCGGACGACTTCCGACGTTATTCATATACTGATCTACCGCAAGACCGTTCAAACCTCTGTGGTGAACCGCATATTTGCGAAACTCTTCTGATGACAACTCCTTTGGATACATAGGTCTCAATGTTTAAAAATCAAAATTAAAATATTTCTGCAATTAATAAGCAAAACACAAATATACGAACCTTAGTTCACAGAAAACCCCGCGATATGCGGGGCTTTCAAAAAATGATGACAATTCTAGTATTAAAGCGCCGCAGCGATCGCCTTAAACTTGTCTACGTCTATTTTAGTCACTTTATGTGGAATATTTTCTACGATTGCAGTAGAAACTTTATCCGCGAAAGCTTGATTATACAAATTCATGAAGTTATCTGATTTCGATTTATCGCTCAAATAACCCATCGCAATTTTTTCAATCATTTCTTCGATACCTGGCTCATTCGATGATAAATAACCACCAAATTGCCCACGCACCATTTCTTTTGCCTTCTCTACCACCTCGGCATATTCTACTTTGACATCGAATTTCTCAGCGATTTCATTTTTAATCAAGTTCCAACGCATGTCTTTCTTCACATTATCAAAGTCTTGATCAATTTGCTCTGCCGTAAATTTACCTTCGTTGATGCGGATCAACCAAGTACGTAAAAATGCTTCTGGTAGAGCGATTTTTACTTGCTCTAAAATTGCCTTTTCTGCATCAATACGTAATAAATAGTCTGCCTCACGCTTGTAGTTCTCTGTGACAATTGTTTCTACTTGCTCGCGGAATGATTTCTCATCTGTCGCTTTTCCAGCACCTAACACTTTGTCATAAAAAGCCACATTCAATTCTGATGGCACTTGACGTGTGATATCTTCCACTACGAAAGAAACCTCGCCAGTTAAATCAGCTACTTCGTCTTCTTTTTTACCTGTTGCTAAAGCTAAAGCTTTCGTATCTACGAACACTTTATCAATTGCAAATTTCAAGGTATCCTCTTTTTTCGCACCGATGAAAACCTTTTTTGATTTATCATTGATTGCATGCATTGGAATAGCCGATTTCTCTACCCAGTCACCTTGTGTGAAGGTTCCGAAAACTAAATCGCGGTCTTCTACAGCATCTGGATGAGTTTGATCGCCAAATTGCTTCTTCAAGTTTTCAATCGTTTCTTCGATTTCTTTCTTG
>CAIVPV010000322.1 GCA_903907915.1 uncultured Cytophagaceae bacterium | reverse complement strand
GGCAATTTGAGTTATGATATTGTTCCTGGCAAGCCGGAACAGAGTATTTTGCACTACCGTATGGCTTCACGTGACCCCGGTGTTATGATGCCAGAATTAGGCAGACAACTCACTCATCACGAGGGAGTTGAATTAGTCCGCTCTTGGATTCAGTCGATGAACTAAGGTATTAATTTGTTCCTAAAACGGATTTTGGAACAAATGATAACAGCTATATAATTTCTTTTAAATGGAATGTTTCTAGGTTTGAGAAACAATTAACCAAAAAGAAATGAAAAAGCTATTCACACTCATCGCGCTTGCAATCCTAGTTAGTACGGGATCTTTCGCGCAAAAATCTACTCGTTACGCTATCGTAGCGTTTCACAAATTACAGCCAGGTAAAACAATGGATGATGCCATTGCCATCGAAAAGCAATGGGCGCAACTTCATCAAGTTAGAAAAAATGCCGGCGTTATCTCCGATTGGATCATGTATGTTCCTTATAATGGGATGAAGTCAGAAGGAATCGATTTCGATTATATCACGGTCAATGGCGGTACCGATTTGGATAAATTACATACGTATCCAATGGAAATTTTTGCAGAAATGACAAAGGCAGATCCGACTGCGTTCGATAAACTTGCTGCTGCTACGGCTAGTACTCAAACTATCCTGCGTCAAGCTATTTCTAAAAGAGTTAATGGTACCGCAAAAGGAACCAATAAGACTCAATTCTTAGTTTTTGATTTAATGAAAGTGGCAGATGGTGCAGCTTATGAGGCATTTGAAAACAAGGTTTTGAAAGTTCACGAGGCTAGAGTCGAAGCAGGAAATATCTCCGGATGGTCTTTGTACAAGACACTTTATCCTTCATCTGATGATGTTTCTGCTAACTATTTTACGATCCAAAGCTATGATAAACTTTCAAAATTAGATGAAATGATGGATAGCTATAGCAAGGCAATTCCAAAAGCATTAGGAATTCCTGCAGAGGAATTTATGAAGCAAGCAACTGTTAAAAGAACTATGACAGGAACGATGCTTACCACGGTAGCTTTAGCAACTAAATAAAAATAAATAGAACAATGAAAAAAATTATCATGATCATGGCTGTCGCGTCAGCCTTATTTTCTTGCGGTCAAAAGCAAGATTCAGCTGCTTCTTCAACGGAGGCAACTACTGATTCTTTAGGTGGAATGATGACTTCTACGGATGCTAAATCGCAAGCCGTTAGAGAACAAATCAAGGCCTATACGGAGAATGATTCGACTAAGTATGGAGTAAGTATTGCAGACAATGTGAAGCTTTATTTCCCTAATGATACGGCTGTAGATGTTCAGGGAAAAGAAGGCTATGTAGCAACTTTTCTAGGACAGCATAAGATGTACGAGAACATCAACGTATCTCGTTTACGCGTTATGACGATTACTTTAGGAAATGGTGAAACATGGACAGATACTTGGGGTGTTTGGTCAGCAAAAGGTCGTGCATCTGGTAAAGTAGTATTCGTTCCGATTCACATTGTGGATCGTTGGGATGGAGACAAAATCGTAGGAGAATACCACTTCTGGGATAATAAAGCCAATGAAAATGAAGCAGCTGCTATGGCAGCCGCAGCAAAAAAATAGTTAAAATTTGTTGAAAAGGGTTTAGAAAAGGGGGCGCTGTTAGTGCCCCCTTTTTCTCATTTTACTGCTTTCTCTAAATCCGCAATCACGAATTTCGACATCTGTAAAAAGGCATAAGTCGCCTTAGGTGCCGTCTCTGGGTTGCTCATTAATTTTCCCAAAACCGAAGGAACAATCTGCCAAGAAACACCATACTTATCTTTCAGCCAACCGCATCTACCATGCGAACCTCCCGCGACTAAATTTTCCCATAAGAAATCAATTTCTTCCTGGGAATCGACCGTCACCATCATGGAAACACCTTCATTGAAGTTGTGCTGATGCTCCATGGAACTTTCCATTAAGTGGAAAGGCTTACCGTTTAAAGTAAACTGAGAATACTTCACATTCCCCTCTTTGTCATGTTCCCCTTTTTCATACAATGCCTTATGCAGAATTTCAGAATTCGGAAATAGGGACGTATAGAAATCAATCGCTTCGCTAGCCTTTCCATTATTCACTCCATTAAACATCAAATTAGGAGCCAGCTTTGCGTGTGATTCATGGTTCTTCATTACCTGCCAATTCACTCCAAACTGATCCGCGCACCAGCCATACAAGGGGCTCCAAGGATAGGTGTTTAGATCCATTAACACCTTTCCATTATCAGTTAACTTCGCCCAAACACGTTTAATTTCCTCCTCATCTTCTAGATTTAAAAAGAATGAAATGGACGGATTAATCGGGTATCCTGGTCCGCCATTCAGGTGCATAAAACGTCTATCAAATAGACGGTAATTCACCGCCATTGGATTTTTAGAAAGAGGCTCAAAGCCTGAAAAAGTGCTTTGATAAAATTCTGCGGCCTCTTTTGCATTCTTGTCAAACCAGAGGCAGGTAGCAATTTCGTGTATCATAATGGGATTAAATTTCGATAGAAATTTTGACTTTTCCTCAGAATGGTTACCTTGTAAAACAAAACCCCAAAAACTGTGAGAAAATTCTTCAAAATCCTTGGCTGGACTCTATTGACCTTTGTCGTTCTTTTATTCGCTGCAGGGAGTCTATTCATCTACAAAGTGAAAAACGGATTTCCAGTTTCTTATGAAACCGAGAAGCCAAGTATTTCGATTCCAGCAGATAAACCAGCGATTCTTTTATTCTCTAAAACGACTGGATTCAGACACGGGGAATCGATTGATGCTTCAAAGCTTGTATTAAGAAATTTATGCCATAAAAACCCCAGCTGGCATTTATATGAAACGGAAGCAGGAGGCATCTTTAATCCGGAACAATTAGCGCAATTTGAGGTGGTTATTTTTAATAATTCAACAGGTCGTGTTTTAGATGATGCGCAGCAAGCGGCTTTAGAGAAATATGTGGAAAATGGCGGAACCTTGATGGGAATTCACGGTGCAGGGGATGATTCGCATCATTGGGATTGGTATGAAAAGAATTTGTTAGGGGCGAAGTTTTCGCATCATCCGTTAAATCCGCAGTTTCAAAAAGCACAAGTATCCTTGCAGGATTCTACTTTTTCATCCGGCTTATCTAAGTCCTTTGAGGGCAACGACGAATGGTATGTTTTCTTGAATCAACCCAAAGATGCCACCATCGTTTACTCCATCGATGGAGACAAGATTTTACCTAGTGGGAATATGTTGTGGATGAAAGATAAGAATTTTGGGATGGGTAAAAATCACCCGGTGGCTTGGTATAAAAAGGTAGGGAAAGGGAAGACATTTTATACGTCGATGGGGCACTCGAAAGAAGTTTGGGCGAATCCTGATTTTGTTAGTTTAATCGAGGAAGCAATTAAATGGGGATATAGAAAGTAGCGGGATCCGGGCAATTTCCCGAATAAAATGGTAGATCTCTTGGAGAACAAACCCCCGGGTAATCCCCTGAATATCCTTGCATATCGCGAATGAGTTGAAAATGCAGGTGTGGAGGCCATCCACCATTTTCACTAGAACCACCTAGGTGACATAGCAGCTGGCCCGCAGCAATGGGCATTCCGACCGACAGCCCTTCCAGATCTTGCTCAGCCAAGTGACCATATAAACTATAGATTACTAGAACGGGATGAAATAGAATAATGGTAGGGCCATAATTACCCGAACCAGGGTTGACTTGAAAACTATGCACCACGCCATCTGCCACAGAAAAAACAGGCGTTCCCGCCGCTGCCCAAAAATCAATACCCAAATGAATGTTCCGAAAGTCGGCTGAATCAGTCGCAAAATTCTCGTGCGCTTCATAGATCACCCGGTGTTCGAGGTAGCCGCCTACGCCTATTTTGGCCCCTAATTTCTGCTCTATATACGAGCAAAAAGCAGATGTATTCCCGAAGATAGCTGGATTCAACTCAGCATTCGAAGCGCTGAGATCAAGCGCTATGCTGTTCGAAGGTGTGAGAGGCTCGGAAAATAGGCGATGAATCATTCTTAAATTAATTTACTTTTTTTTAGTAAAAGATACTCTATGCGCCTTCTATTACTCTTTTTTTTGGCTCCTTTTCTCGTGTTCTCCCAGCAAAAACACACTTTAACCGGATCAGTAACTGAAAAAGGATCGATTGCTATTCCAGGTGCCAGCGTGTTCATCGAAGGTACCACGATGGGGACTCAGGCGGATGCGAATGGGCGCTACACGCTAAGAAATATACCGGTAGGACGACATCGTTTGGTTGCTTCGTTAGTGGGATATGTACCTAAAATGGTCTTTATCGAGGTGCCAGCAAAAATCACCGTTTACAATTTTACATTAGAAGAAGACAATAAGACTTTAGACGAAGTGCGGGTGGTGGGATCTCAGGATAAGAAATGGGAGAAGCAATTTAGAGCTTTCGAAAAAGGATTTTTAGGAGAGAGCTATAATCATAAGGAGGTCTATATCACGAATAAGGAGGTGGTTGATTTCATGGAGGATGATGACGTGTTCAATGCAAAAGCATCTCAACCTTTGCAAATCGTGAATAAAACGCTCGGATATAAAGTAACGTATTTTATGGACAACTTTGAGAAGACGAGTAATTTGACTTCTTTCAAAGGCTTAGCTAGTTTTGAAAAGCTTATCCCGGAAGATACGAAGCAAGAGCGCAAATGGAAGCGGAATAGGGAGGAGGCGTACGAAGGTTCAATAAAGCATTTTTTGAAGGCTTTGGTGGGGAATCGATTAGAAGAGGAGGGCTTTAATGCGTTTTTATTGAAGCCGGAATACTTGAATAATTTGCGGAGGGGCCTGTTTTTTGACCGGAATAATGAACGGCACATCGCTTTTAAAGAACCAGATTTAATAGGAGTTGTTTCTGAAGAGGGGTTGACCACGATGAATTGGAAAATTCCGATGGAGATTGTTTACAACAAAAAGCGCGTCGCAAGGCCGATATTTATGGATGCGCCCTATCCCTATACTATTTTGATCCCGAAAGGCTCCATACAAGTGACAAACGAAGGGGATTTGATGAATCCTTACTCCATTGAAATGAGGGGAGAAATGGGCAAAATCGGGATGGCAGACCTGCTACCACTGGATTTTGACATAAGTCAACCTTAGTCAATTCATCGACAGGATGCTATGATTCGTCTATTCCACGGTTAAAGACATACTTTTCTCTTTATTTTACGTTTAGGTTAAAAATCAATCTATGCGTTTATTCACATCACTTATTCTATCCTTATTATTTTTCAGTTGTAAGGATGCGCTCGATACGGTCGCCGCTGATCCATATACAGAGATAAAAAAAGCCTTATCTATTAATCCTCTTGCTTTAGAGAATTATGCCACACAGGGGAAACCTAGCTATGTGACGAAAGATAATACGGCAGCGAATCCCATCGCGGATAAAACAGCCACTTTAGGGAGTGTTTTGTTTTATGATAAAAACCTCAGCATAAATAATACGATTGCGTGTGCGAGTTGCCATAAACAGCAATTTGCGTTTGGGGATACGGCGACGACTAGCTTAGGGGTAGAAAATGGCCGTACAATTCGTCATTCGATGCGGTTGATAAATACGCGGTATGCTCAGGAGACGAAGTTTTTTTGGAATAAACGTGCGGCGAGTTTAGAAGCCCAAACGACGATGCCTATTGTGGATCATTTAGAGATGGGTTTTAGTGGCCAAACAGGGCGCGGCACCATCACTTCTCTCATTACAAAATTAAATGGAATCGGCTATTATAGGGAACTGTTTAAGCTTGCCTACGGAGATGCGACGATAACGGAGGCGCGGATGCAAACGGCTTTGGCACAATTCATTAGAAGCATTCAATCCTTTGATTCTAAATACGATATAGGCCGGGCTCAAGTGGCGAATGACGGGGCCGCCTTTCCTAATTTTACCGCGCAAGAAAACGCGGGGAAGAATCTGTTTCTAACTCCTCCTATCTTTAATGGTGCTAGCCAACGAATTGGAGGAGGATTTGGCTGTAATGCCTGTCACCAAGCACCAGAATTTGACATTGATCCAAACTCTAGAAATAATGGGTTCTTCGGGGTCATAGGTAGTAATCAAACGGACCTAGATAATACACGCTCCCCTTCTTTACGGGATATCCTGAATTCTGCTGGAATTGCGAACACGCCCTTTATGCATACTGCGGCTTCGGCGACCATTCGTCAGGTGTTAAATCATTATAATTCGATTGCAGCTGCTCCGCGAAATACGAATTTAGACCCGCGTTTGAAGCCGAATAATATAGGCCAAAACCTCCAAATGACACCTGACGAGATCAACTCGATGGTCGCGTTTCTTCGTACTTTAACGGGATCAAATGTTTATACGAACAAGAAATGGGGGAATCCCTTTCTATAAATAATTGTGTAATATTGTCGGAATAAAAATTTCCGATGAAAAAAATCTTACTACTCCTAGCGCTTCCCTTATTAGCTCAAGCGCAGAAAATTGACAAAATCATTACGCGTTCAGAAACAGAGCGCATCGAAACTTATTTAGCCTCAGACGAGCTGGCGGGCAGAAAACCTTTTACGCCGGGTATTGAAAAAGCGGCGAAATTTATAGCGTCCGAGTTCGAGAAAGCGGGCTTGCAGAAAACGAAAGAATCCTATTTGCAAAGTTTCCCGATGTTTAAATCTCAATTGCAATCGATTTCGGCGATCATTGATGAAAAAGCTATCGAGGTAAAAAAAGTGGCTCTTATCTCAAAAGAAACCTCCATTCAAATCGATGAAAAATCAGGTTACGAGGTGGCTAGTATAAAGGAAGGCGAGAATTTTAGCCAAAACATCTCGCGAATCATGAATGCTAAGAAACCGACCATTGCCTTTCTGCACGAGAGCTTTCTAAAATTCATTCCACGCCTTTCTGCTAGAGGTCCGATGAAAGATGGCCAGGAGACAATCGTATTCGTGATTTCGAATACTGTCCCGTCCTCTTTTAAGATTATAGCGACGCAACAAGTAGAACGCCTTGAATTATCAAACGTAGTTGGTATCCTTCCCGGCAAAAGCCGTCCGAATGAATACGTCATTTTCTCTGGCCATTATGACCACCTAGGAATAGGTAAAGCCGTTCAAGGCGATTCAATATATAACGGGGCAAACGATGATGCAGCTGGAACCGCTGCCGTACTGATGCTAGCGAAATACTACGCTAAAAAGCGCGATAACGAGCGCACCTTGATCTTTGCAGCGTTCACGGCGGAGGAAAGCGGAGGCTTTGGTAGTTCCTATTTTTCTAAGCAATTTAACCCAGATCAAGTAATGGCCATGTTCAACCTCGAGATGATCGGAACAGAAAGCAAGTGGGGTAAAAACAGTGCGTACATCACGGGGTTTGAGAAGTCGTCGATGGGAGAAATTCTGACGAAGAATTTAGCAGGATCTGAGTTTACTTTTTATCCAGATCCATATACAGAACAGAACTTGTTCTATCGTTCAGACAATGCCACCTTAGCTAAATTAGGGGTGCCGGCGCATACAATTTCTACTTCGAAGATGGACAGCGAACCTAATTACCACAAGGCGAGCGACGAAGTAGGGACATTGGACCTCGACAATATGACCGAAATTATCAAGGCCATCGCGAAGAGCGCAACCAGTATTGTTTCCGGAAAGGATACACCTAGTCGAGTCGATACGACTAAGCTAAAGTAAAAAGCACAATAAAGGCATAAAAAAAGCCGCTCCCTCGTAAAAAGGAGCGGCTTTTAAATAAATAAATAAATGGAATTACTTATTCAAGTTCGGGTTGTTTTGAACCTCTTGAATAGGAATCTTCAATGATAAACGTGAATCATTGTAAAGGATAGGTGTTCCTACGAACTTCAAGTGGTTAGAACCACGGTTTACCGTTCCTTTGTTACGCTTCAATGATAAGTAAGACTTTCCTTCACCCCAAAGCTCAATACGAGTCTGTAAGTAAATCTCATCTCGTAAGTCCTTACCTGTTAATGCATCGATATAAGATGCATCAGGAACACGTAATGCCATGATTGCTTTCAATGACTTTCTTGCACCAGCTTCGTCCCCTGTTTTAGCACAAGCTTCTGCATTTAACAAGTACATCTCTTCTACACGCATGTAGACATAATCCGCATCGATTGTTCTTTGGCCACCGATCACTTTGTTCGGGTGGTAGAACTTACCGATAGGAGCTAATTTATTAGCTGAGGAGAATTGAGCCTTTCTTACGTCAGTTGCT
This sequence comes from uncultured Cytophagaceae bacterium, assembly GCA_903907915.1. GTDB lineage: Bacteria > Bacteroidota > Bacteroidia > Cytophagales > Spirosomataceae > Aquirufa. The sequence continues at coordinate 7,162 of CAIVPV010000322.1, read as the reverse complement.
GGGATTCCATCATATAAACCTTTGTCCATACCTTTGATATCTCCTGCCCAAGCGTAAGAATAGGTATAAAGGTCCATTTGGCCCCACCAAGAGATCAAGTTCAATTTAGAGTCGGTTGTGATATCCACACCCCACATCCATTGGCTCGTTCCTAAGTTATTAAAACCACCTACTACTTCCGCAGCTGTCATGATTTTGAAACCACCAGTTGAAATAACATCAGCTGTTACTGATTTCATCGCAGCGTTATTCCCCATAGCACCGTGAACATACGCTAACATACCTTTAGCTACCACGGCATTCACTTCTGACTTATTCGATCTAGAGAAGTCCGATAGTAAAGACTGCGCATCTGTTAAATCTTTTACCATTAAGGCATATACATCCGCAGCAGTGCTCTTAGGCAAGTTTGGATCTGTTGTATTTGTATATAATGGTAAAATTTTCTCAGTAGCTATGTACTCGTTTTGGTAATACTGTGCTAAATAGAAATAACTAAATGCACGCATCGCTTTCGCTTGCCCCATATACCAACGACCTGATGCCGTTCCCGGTATTGCGTTGCTACCACCTAAACCATCGATCACGGTATTAGCCGCGAAAATAAGGCGATAGTAAAAGCGCCATGCTTGGTAATTATCATCCACCGTGTAATCTTGTGTAGTTTGGAACTCAGTAATTGTTCTATACCAGCCGTAGATTACGGATGTTAACGCCATATCTCCAGAAAGTAAATCTCCATAGATATCATACGTTTTATGACCAAAGTCATCGTGTCCAGACGTACCGCCAGTACCAGCGCCATACATCGTTGCATAAATACCTGCTACGTTCGCAGATTGTAAACCAGGATTTAAAGCAGAGGCTTCTGCGATTTGATTTGCTGAAATCAATTCGGTCGGCTCCGTCTGCAAAAATTCTTCTTTACAACTAACCGTTCCCAAAAGAACAGCCGCAAATAAAATTTTATATACTGTTTTCATCTTTTTATTTCGTTTAAAAAATTAAAACTTAACTCTTAAGCCTGCTGTCATAGTAGACAATGGAGAATAACGATAGGTATCGGATCCCCCTGTTTCAGCTGAACTAGGGTTGAAACCATTTCTAGCCGAAGCTAAGAATAGATTATCTCCAGACACCCAAAGGTAAACACCTGAAATAGGGCTGTTTTTGAAGAATTTGCTAGGAACCTTATAACCGATTTGAACGTTGTTCAAAGTTAAGAAGTCTGATTTCGAGATAAAACGAGTCGAAGTAGAACTTACGTTAGCATCTTGTCCAGCGGATATACGAGGCACGCTAGTAGCTTGACCTTTTTGTGTCCATCTCTCTAAGATATCAGTATGGAAGTTATTTCCACCTGCAGCACCACCAGAGTTCATTAAACCAGCGTAAGCGCCATCATAAGCATAACCACCTAAGCTGTAAAGGAATTGCATGTTAACGTCAAAGTTTCCAAAACCACCATTCAAGCTAAATGCACCTCTAACTGTAGGGAAAGGGGATTTGTCAATGAATTTAGTAGTAGCATCTGCATACGTTCCAGTTCTTGAAACTTTAACGCTACCCATTTGCTCTGGAGTTTTAGCTTGGAAATCAGCTAAAGAAGGGATGTTCTCCGCTGTTTGGCGAATACCATCTCCATTTGCATCTAACCAATATACGTTCCACTCAGATACTCCCGTTTCTGGGTTCACACCTGCGTACTCACGTACATAGAAATCAAAGATTGAGTGACCTACCGCTCTACCGTAAGCACCGTCGATGTCAATGATTTTCTCTTTTCCTGTTGCCGGGTCGATCGGTAAACGAAGCATACGGTTCTCGATCATCTCACCATTAACGGTAAAGTCTAAATAGTTGCTCTTCGTTTGTAATAAGTGAGCCGCTATGTCAAATTCAATACCTGTATTACGCAAAGCACCATCATTTACACGAAGTGAAGCATAACCCACGGAAGGTCCTACTTTACGATCGAAAATCAAGTTATCGGTCGTCTTAGTGTAGTAATCAATAGCGACATCTAAGTACTTACCTAATTTGAATTCAGTACCTACCTGCATTTGCTTAGAAATCTCCCAAGTCAAATCTGGATTACCTTTCGAAACGAAAGATAAAGAAATGTTTGAGTTTAAGTTTTGAACTTGGAATAAGTCATATCCAGGATATAGACCGATACCACCTTGCTCTCCGATTAAACCATAAGAAGCTTTCAATTTCAAATCTTTGATCAATGGAACATTATCCATGAACGCCTCTTTAGATACTAACCATGCAGCACCTACTGAACCGAAATCACCCCATTTGTTTTTCAAGAAACGAGATGAGCCGTCACGTCTTACCGTTGCGGATAAGAAGTATTTACCATCATAGTCATAGTTTAATTGACCGAAATACGACTCTAAAGAGTAGTTATTCAAGTAAGATCCTGGAGGGTTAGAGATAACTGCGTTGTTGAATTCAACACCGTCTGGCATCACTAACTTGTACATCGAAGCCCACATGTATTTCGTTTCTGTTGCATAGCTTTCATGTGCTACGAATGCCTCTACATTATGTACGTTAAACGATTTCTTGTAACGTAATAAGTTTAACAAGTTATAGTTTAAGTTTTCTGTTTTCTGCTTGTAGATGTAACCGCCTTGACCTGCATTAGGACCATAGAATGGATTGTTTTGCGTGTCTTGGCTAGAATTTGAATATTGAAGACCTAATTTGTTCTCAAAAGATAAAGCAGGTGAAATTTGAATATTCAAAGAAGTCGAAGCATTAATGTCATGCGTTTTTGAATTACGGATACCTAATTTAGCATCAGCAATTGAATTCGTTAATGCACCGAATCCACGACCTACACCGTAATCATATTGGTATCCATTATAGTATGTATCACGAACGTATTGTGAGGTCGTGTTATCATGTAAGAATAACGGATAGATCGGTGGCAAGTTATCCACAAACCAGAATACGGAACCAGAGTCGGATGATTGACCTGGATTATTTGCTATTCCATATGAATATCCAAGGTTAGTAGTCGAGCTTAACCAAGACTTAGGATTGTGAGTCAAGTTCAAACGAGTAGAATAACGCTTATAATCTGTGTTAACAGAATAACCCACATCTTCTAATGCACCATAAGAAGCGAAATAACGTGTTTTGCTATTTCCTCCACTGATTTTTAAGTTTGCTTCGTTACGATTCGAATTTTGGAAAGCAAAATCAGACCAGTTTTCTGGATTGTAACGACGAGCTGAACCTGGAACCACTTGTTTCGTAGCTGGATCAATTAATTGAGCCGCACCTACTGTCCACATATTGTAGTTAGGCATATTAGCAAACAAGTTCGTGTTAGCATAAGCCGTAGGGTTAGCATTTGCTAATGCAACCCCTTTGTTATAATAACCTTCCCATGTCAAACCAATGTATTGCTCTGGATTACGGATCGTGCTATAACGAGGTAATAAGCTCATGTTTTGACCAGACTTTAATTCTAGTTCAATTACGGCATCACCTGTCTTACTACCTCTCTTAGTGTTGATTACCACCACACCATTCGCTCCACGAGAACCGTAGATCGCAGTTGCAGCCGCATCTTTTAAGATAGTAGTGTTTTCGATATCACCTGGGTTAATCGAGTTGATATTTCCTTCAAAAGGCACACCATCTAATACGTAAAGTGGACCACGGCTACCATTTACGGTACCGATACCACGAATACGAATAGCTGCTGCTGAACCTGGTTGTCCTGAAGAGTTGATAACAGTAACACCGGCAGCCTCACCCGCTAATCCCTTAGAGATGTTAGAGAAGTTTTTACGCTCGATGTTTTTTGCATCAACTACTTTCGCTGTACCTGTAAAAGATTGTTTAGCAGTCGTACTGTATGAAGTGACGATAACCTCATCTAAGGTATTGTCAGATGTTAATGCTACTTGAACAGATGAAGTGGCACTAGTAACAGCAACCGTAGATTTATTATAGCCTACGAAGCTGAATGTTAAAGTTTGGCCATCCGCGGCCGCGATAGAGAACTTTCCAGACTTGTCTGTGTTAGTTCCCGTTCTTGTTCCATTTACAACAACAGATGCGCCCACTAGAGGTGCGCCATTCTCATCTGCTACTGTACCTGTTACAGTTTTCGTTGCTTTCTGGGCGAACGATACCTGCATCATGAACACTAAGATTAGTGTCAAAAGGCTAGTAATTTTTGTTTTCATAAGCGATGAATTTTTCAAAAATTGGGTTAAAAAATGATTTAATTAATTTGGGTTTTATACTGAAAGCCAAACGTTTATTTGGTTTTCAAACCGAAAAAAAGTGGATTTTGTTTTAAAATCAAAGAAAAAACCAAACTATTTCAACTCATCTACACTGTCTATAAAGTAGCAATGTTCGTGTTTTTGCATTCCAATTTTAGGATAATACCCTTCAGCGGCGGGGGCGGATAGAAGGATTACTTTCGCCCTAGGAATGAACTTTTTTACCTCTATAATAAGTTGTTTCCCTATGCCTTGGTGCTGGTAAGCCTCGTCGATAGCGAGGTCAGATAAGTAGCTGGTGTAGACAAAATCGGTCATTACGCGCGCCAGACCCACTAATTTTCTTCCATCGTAAGCGCCCACATACACATTCCCGTGCTGGAACATGAGCTCCATCGCCGCTAAATCTGCTAAAGGACGGCGTAATCCCAAAGTGGATTTTTCGAGAATATCGATGAAATCTTGGGCTGTGATTTTGGGTTGTGTGATATAGGTGATGGGCATCAGAAAATATTTATTATTAATCTCAATTAATTCACAAAAAAAAGTCATTTTTACGTAAAACCTATACAAAATGAAAATTAAACAACTAGTAATTATTTGCCTTTTGGCGTTGCCTGCATTTCTGCAAGCGCAGAAATTATACACCTATCCGATTGGTGTTCAAGCCTATACTTTCCGGAACCATTTTCCTAAAGACGTAGCTAAGACGCTCGACCTGATTCAATCCATGGGAATAACGGAGATCGAGGGTAGCGCACAACAGGGACAAACTACTGAGCAATTCAAACAAATGTGTGCCGATCGTGGCATTTCTGTTCCTTCTACCGGGGTAGATTTTGGAGAATTAGCAAATCCGGCCGATGCGATCGCTAAAGCGAAAGTGTTAGGTGCGAAATTTGTGATGTGTGCTTGGATTCCTCATAAAGTGCGTGGAGGCTTCACTTTAGAAGAAGCAGAAAAGGCCGTAGCTGTATTCAATGAAGCAGGTAAAAAGTTCAGAGATAATGGTTTGACGCTTTGCTACCATGATCATGGCTATGAGTTCCAGCCTTTTGGCAAAAAGGAAACTCTGTTAGATTATATCATCCAAAATACCAATCCGGAATATTTATCTTTTGAAATGGATGTGTTGTGGACGATGCACGGCGGAGGCGCTGATATGCCAGAGAAATTATTGAAGAAATACCCGACTCGCTTTAAACTAATGCACGTGAAAGACTTGCGCAAGGGCGTTGCTGGCGATTTAACTGGCGGAACTCCGGCTGAAAACGATGTTCCAGTAGGAACGGGTCAAGGCAATTGGAAGCAAATCATTAAGCTAGCAAAGAAGAACGGCATCGAGCATTGCTTCATTGAGGACGAAAGCAATCAAGAGGTACAATTTGTTCCTTTAAGTATTGCGTACTTGAAGAGTCTTTAAAATTTTATATTGTAAGCAATATAGGGAATCGCTGAGGGGCCACCGACACTAGGGGATAAAAACCCGACATCGAAGGCTGAGCGTTCCCCTATTATTCTTGCCCCTACAGATAGAATACCATTATAACCTGTCGTCGAATTTAACAATTGACCATTAGAGTCATAATTCACGGTCTTAGAAGAGAATATCCAGTTCTCAGAAATTAGCATGACCTTTTTTGAAACTCGGGTCATTCCTGAAATGGTAAACATAGGAGTGTTTGCGAATTTCCAGTTATAACTTGAACTTCCCAGCCCACTGTTTTCATTTACAGCACCTAGGCCAGCATTTAAAGTCATATTATGTTCCTTCGAGCCATAGGTGAAAGAGCCATATACGGTTCCTACACCAAAATTTAAACCCGAGATAAGGGATGTCGCAAAAAGTATGCCGCCTCCTGCGTGTACATTTTTTGAAAGTTGGTAGCCTATTTTAGGGGTGATATAAATGGCAAAAGGAACCAGAATACCTGCTCCTAGGGAGAAATGATCCGTTATTCCAGCTTGGAAGGAATTGAGTAGAAACAGGGCGTTTTGGTAATATTTGTCCCCTTTTTTCAAAGGAATCGCAGATGGTGCGAAGAAGTAGCGGGATGGCTGAGGATTCGCTAATCGATCGGTCTCCTCTTTCGCGACCATGTTCATCGATTTAATGGTCGACCAAGGGATGGTGACTTTTCCTAGATCTGATGTGGCGATGGAAACTTCTGTTTCAGATTTTTGAATTAGTTGGCCGCCGACCGTTTTGCCATTTTTTAATTCTAAACGAACATAGGTGGAATCTTGTGCCATCGCTTTGGCGCCCAAAAAGAGCAGGAACGCAATCAGTAGATTTTTCATTGTCTTTCGGTTATATCTACAAATCTTAACGCTTTATCTCATATATCGCCCTAATTAATAGATTATTTTTCAATTTTGTAATCTAAAATATATCACATGATCAATTCAATCGCCCTAAGTTTAGTCGCATTAACGCCTTCAGCATCTTCTAACGGTTTATTAAGCGCTCATTTTGAAAACGTTTTAGGAACGTCCTTAGATTTAAAAATCATCGCTTCATCAGAGGTAGCTGCTTCTGCGGCAGAATCTAAAATCTTATCAGAAATTAATCGACTGAACGGGATTCTTTCTTCAAGCGAATCATCGGAGTTTAAACTTTGGCTTTCGTCACGTGGCGAGTCCATCGAAATTTCTTCCGAATTACGCGAGGTTTTACAGCATTTCGAAGAATGGAATGCGAAGACGGATGGAGCTTTGAATCCGGCGTCGGAGCATATTGCCAAAATGTGGGCTACGGAAATTCCTTCTACATCAGCTTTAGCAATGGCAGTTAATGAAGTAAATCAGCCGCACTGGTCATTGGATGAAAATGGGGCGATGCGTTTAACGGACACAGAATTGAAATTACACAGCTTTACGAAGTCCTATGTGATGGAGAAAGCAGC
>CAIVPV010000321.1 GCA_903907915.1 uncultured Cytophagaceae bacterium | reverse complement strand
TGAATCGCTGGGGGATTAATTTTTCTCGCTATGATCTGAAGGCCAAAGAAAAATCTGCCTGGGCGCCTGTCCCAAGGCAATTTCCTACTGCTGCCTTAGCTTATGCGGGCGTATTGGTTTGGGATACCCCGCCACCGACCCCTAAGAAGAATATTTCTTTGATACCGTATGTATTATCAGGGGTATCGGCAAATTATGAATCGAAAGATCCTACTTCCATGCGAAATCAAATAGGGGGTGATATTAAAGTGGCCATTAATTCAGGTTTGAACTTAGATATGACTTTGAATCCAGATTTCTCCCAAGTCGATGTGGATCGACAGCAGACAAATTTGGATCGATTTGAACTATTTTATCCAGAAAAACGCCAATTTTTTATTGAGAATTCGGATTTATTCGATGGTTTTGGTACGGATAATATTCGTCCTTTTTTCTCCCGTAGAATTGGTTTAGCCCTGAATCCGAAAACAGGGATTTACGAGCAAACGCCCATTACCTATGGGGCTCGATTGAGTGGAAAATTGAATCAGGATTGGCGAATCGGGGCCTTGAATGTGCAGTCAGAACGGATTGATGTGAAGGGAGTCCCTACCCAAAACTATTCCATGGTCGCTTTGCAGCGCAAGTTATTTGCCCGATCGAACTTTGGCGCTTATATGATCAATAAACAATCCTTCATCGATACCGATTTACAGCGTTCAAATGGATTTCAGTCCTATAATCGCGATATCGGTTTGGAATATAATTTAGCCTCGGCTGATAATTTCTGGACTGGATCTTTATTCTATGCGAATACGATTAGCCCCTTGCAAAAGGATCAGAGTTTTGCACAAGCAGCTTCTTTAGCCTATAAAGACAATAACTGGACTTTCTCCATGAAGGAATCCTGGGTAGGGGAAAATTATAATCCGGAAACTGGTTATGTGCCTCGCGTGAATTATTTCCAAACACAAACCGACGCCGCAAAGAATTTCTATCCGAAGAATAAGTCGACGAACCTATTTTATACGACACTCTCCGTGATGTCGATGAGTTATTGGAACAACCAAGGCACATTTACAGATAATACCACCTTCATGTCTTACGATGGAACGTTGAAAGATCGATCAACTTTTGGAGTCTATCTTTCGTATGATTATGTGAAATTATTATATGATTTCGATGCGACGCGGATGGGAAATACGTCCTTGAAAAAGGGAACAGAACATGATTGGTATGCGGTTAATGCGCGGTACATGTCTTCACCCATTAAGGCATTTACGTATTCATTAACCTCTCGTTTTGGTGGTTATTATGGAAAAGGAATGCGTACAGGTATAACGGCTGATATCGGTTATCGATTCCAGCCTTATGGAAGTGTATCAGTTGCCTTGGATTATAATGACATAGTCGATGTAGCGATTCCTGGAACGGATGTGATGGCGGCGAAGAAGGTAGGCTCTAATTTTTGGATTATTCGGCCTAAAATCGACATCACTTTCTCGAACAAATTATTCTTTGCCACCTTCTTTCAAATTAATCAACAAACAAAAAATATTAATTTAAATGCGCGTCTGCAATGGCGTTACAAACCTGCGTCTGATTTGTTTTTAGTGTACACGGATAATTATTTTCCAGAAATCATGCAAATTCGTAACCGCGCAGTGGTGTTGAAATTAAATTATTGGCTTAATTTGTAATCAAAATAAAACACATATTCTATGAAAAAGTACTTATTGCTATTAACCTGCTTAGTTTCTTTCTCTGTTTTAGCACAGAAAGCTATTCCATCTCCGCCTGCAGTTGTTTCTCAAAAAGTAGGATCCACTGAAGTTATGATCAAATATGCACAACCGTCAGCTAAAGGACGTTTGGTTTTCGGAACGAAAGAAGCGAAAGCTTTGGTCCCTTTTGGAGAAGTTTGGAGAACAGGTGCGAACGAAGCGACTACTTTCGAAATTTCAAATGACATCACTGTTCAAGGAAAAACCTTAGCGAAAGGAGTTTATTCTTTATTCACTATTCCTGGTGCGTCTGAGTGGACAATCATCTTTAACAAAGAGGCTAAAATGTGGGGTGCTTATACCTACAAAGCGGCGAATGATGTGTTACGTGTGAGCGCACGTGTAAGCGAGCATGCCCCTACGGAACAATTCACGATTGGTGTATCTGCATCAGGTCAAGTGACTTTAGATTGGGAGAAAACGTCTGTTTCATTTTACTTGAAATAAAATCAAGTTCTTGATAAAAAAGCGGCTCAGCAATGGGTCGCTTTTTTTATTGCCAAAATTCGTTTGAAATCCACATTCCTTTGGCTATTTTTACTCGCAATTGACGATAAATAAAGAATATATGAAAAAGGTATTGATAGCAGAAGATAGTTCAGTGATCCAAAATCTAGCTAAGAAGATTTTAGAATTTCAAAATTTTCAGATCCACGCCGTGAAAAACGGTCAACAGGTTTTAGACGAATTAGCGAAGGCTGATTTTGATATTATCTTATTAGATATCAATATGCCCGTAATGGATGGTATGGATTGTGCTCGTGCCGTTCGTGCTTTAGCAGACAAGAAAAAAGCGGCTATCCCGATGATTGCGATCACAGGAAATGCACGCAACTATACGATGGATGAGTTTAAAGCCGCTGGATTCAATGATTTCTTAGCTAAGCCATTGAACTTCGATTCTTTGGTTTCTCAGGTGAAAGCCTTAACAGAATAAGCGCATGTCCCCTTCTAAAGTAACGTTTTTAGGAACGGGAACTTCGCAGGGGATTCCGATGATCGCTTGTGACTGCACGGTGTGCAAGTCCACAGATGAGCGAGATAAGCGACTCCGCGTTTCGATTCATGTCGAAATAGGAGGTAAAAGTTTTATCATAGACACGGGCCCAGATTTTCGCCAGCAGGTTCTTCGGGCTGGAATTAAACGATTGGATGCCGTTCTGTATACCCACGAACATAAGGACCATACCGCCGGTATGGATGATGTGAGGGGATTTAATTACCACCAGCAAGCTACGATTCCTTTATATGCCCGCGCTCAAGTCATTGATCAATTGAAGCGGGAGTTTGCTTACGCTTTTGGGGAAAATAAATACCCAGGTGCTCCCGAAATAGATGTATATGAGATCGATGGAACACCTTTTACGGTACAAGGAATAGATATTCAACCGATCTTCGTAAAACATTATTATTTAGATGTACTGGGCTTCCGTTTTGGGAATTTTGCCTATGTGACGGATGCGAATGCAATTGCCCCAGAAGAACAGGATAAATTACGTGGCTTAGATGTGTTAGTTATTAATGCCTTGCGCAAGGCGACGCATGTATCTCATTTCACTTTAGCGGAAGCACTCGAAGTGATCGCTGACTTACAACCCAAACAAGCTTATATCACGCACATTAGCCACCAAATGGGGCTGCATGCTGCCGTTAATAAAGAATTGCCGCCTAATGTTTCATTAGCTCATGATGGGCTCGTACTACACTTCTAATATGTCCTTTAAAGCTGTTTTGTTCGATATGGATGGCGTGATTGTAGATAATCTACCGTATCACGTGGAGGCTTGGTTGCTGTTTTGCGAGCGAAATGGAATTCCGTTGACTCGCGAGGTATTCTATAAAGAGTTGAATGGGATGAATTCGAAGGATACCTTCGAGTGGTTTTATAAAAAAGAAATGAGTCGGGCTGAAGTAGAGGTGTTAGAAGAGGAGAAAGAATTACTGTATCGCGCATTTTATGCGGCGCATAGAAAGCCAGCAGAAGGCTTAGTAACTTTTCTACAAGATTTGCGTTCGAGAGGAATTAAGACAGCCTTAGCTACCTCGGCGGGCCCCGGAAATATTGATTTTATTGTGGATGGTTTAGGAATTCGTGATCAGTTTGATGCTATTATCGGTGGAGCTGAAGTGACGAAAGGTAAGCCAGATCCAGAGATTTATGTAAAAGCGGCGGCATTAGTGAGCGTCGCGCCTAAGGATTGCTGGGTGATCGAAGATTCCCTTCAAGGAATCGCGTCTGGTCTTGCTTCAGGTGCCAGAGTAGTGGGAATGACCACTTCGCATACGGCGGAGGAATTATCGCATACTCAGGTAATTTCACCTAATTTTGTAGATTTGTTTTCTAAAATAGTCGCTCTATGAGAAATCTGTTTATCCTATTCTTGTTAACCTGTACGGCGTCTTTCGCCCAAAAAGGCCGCTATTCCATGGAGATGGTGCCAGGGAAAATGATCGAGGAATTCACGCCTGAATACAGGGGTTTGAAGCGCGATTTACCGGAAGGATATACCGAAAATATGCGCGCCATATTAGCGCAAGCGGCGGCGATTAAATTAGATGCCTCTACCCAAACGAAGGCAAGTGCAAACCTTGTTTTAACCTTTGAAACTGTGCCTCCGGCAGACGTGAAGGCAGTTTTCGAGAAAGCAGCTGCGACTTGGTCTACGGTTTTTTCTTCCGACGTACCGATTAATGTCTATGTTAAATGGGCTTCGTTAGCGACGAATGTGTTAGGTAGTGCGGGAGCGACGGTGAACGTTAGAAATTTTGTGGGAGCGAATCGATTGAATACATTTTATCCCATTGCTTTGGCAGAAAAAATGGCACATAAAAACCTGAATGGAACCATGCGGATATTATCGCGACGTTTAATTCGGACTTTACGGCTTGGTATATCGGGACGGATGGCATTCCTACCATCAACCAGATCGACCTTTATTCCGTAGTGTTACATGAGATGGGACACGGTTTAGGGTTCATAGGTCAAGTGAATGTGGATTCAGGCGAAGCTGGTTATGGATATCCTGGAATTTTTGATCAGTTTATGGTCAATGCGGCGAATGTGGCTTTGATGGATACGAATAGTTTTAAAAATCCATCAGCGGCACTGTATACTCAAGTCACCTCTGGAAAAATCAACTTATCCTCTCCTTCCATTTTGCAGAATAACGGGAGTGCGGGGAAATTATATACACCCTCTACCTATTCTGATGGGTCGAGTATTTACCACGTGGATCAGGTGAAATATAAGGTGGGCGATGCGAATGCCTTGATGACTCCCCAAATTGCGCGCGGTGAGGTGACACGTAGTATTGGGCCTATTGTAACTTCGGCTTTTAATGATTTTGGCTGGTATTCATCGAATTTAATTGGAGATGAATATGACGATACGGAAGATCAGGCATCGGATAAGGTCTTTTCGGTGAAGGTGTATTCGGATACGCTTTGGGATGAATCGTCCTTAAAACTTTATTTAGCCATCAATTCAACGGTTTTTACTCCGATTACTACGTTTACAAAAGCAGGGAATACCTATTCCTATACATTGCCTAAGAACGCGGCTTCTCGAAATATCAAGTATTACTGGTATGCGCAAGAGAAATCGGGTAAGAAATTTGTGACGCCGGCGGAGGCGCCTATCATTTCAGGTACGAAATTCGGCAGTTATTTTGAGTTCAATATTGCCCCGGATACAACAAAGCCAGTTGTTTTGTATTCGAATCCTTTGAAGTACATCTTCACCTCCCAAACCTCGGTTCCCTTACCAACGCTCTTAGCCTCGGATAATATCGGCATTGATACCATCTATATGGAGTATTCTATCAATAGCGGTACGACCATTCGAAAAGGTTTTACGAAGGTGGCCGGGTTAACGTATAGTTTTACGAATAGTTTTGAGTTTGCCTCTGGTTTATTGAAGGCGGGCGACGTGATTAAATACCGTATTATCGTAAAGGATAAAGCTAAAACTACGAATACCGTTACCCTTCCCGCAACCGGAAACTATGAATTCGCTGTGATAGGATTGCAGGCAGCAGTGGGGAATTACAAGCAGACTTTTGATACCCCTCCGTCGACGGATTTTTATTTAAAAGGCTTTACTTTTGCGAAGCCATCGGGCTTCACATCGACTGGATTGCATAGTGAGCATCCTTACGCGGATGGTAGCGAGGAATCCTATAATGGGGCTGGTGGATCTGATAAATTCACGAATAGCGATGCGGTTTTATTAAAACCGATTACCGTTCGAGCGGACACGGCTAGAATCTATTTTGATGAGGTCGTACTAGTGGAGCCAGGAGAATCGGGAGCATCGTTCTTGAATACAGATGGGTCGGTTAATCGCAGTTTTTATGATTATGTGACGGTGCAGGCGTCGAATGACGCGGGCAAAAACTGGTATAATTTAATCAATGGCTGGGATTCGAATTTTTCTACGACTTGGTTAAATGCCTACAATACCGGTTTTGATTCGAAGGGAAATTCGACGGGTGTGGGCTCGTCTACGTTGGTCAAAAAACGAGAAATTGATATTCTGTCTTCCGGCAAATTCAAAGCCGGGGATCAGTTAGTCTTCCGCTTCCGTTTACACGCAGACGTGGGTGCACACGGCTGGGGCTGGGCAATTGATAATTTGAATATTCAGGGATCTGTGGCTCCGCCACCTCCTCCCTTAGTTTTAGCGCTAGAACCGTTTACGCTGTTGCCAGAATTGAGGATTTCACCTAATCCGTCGTCTCGCATGGTTCGCGTTCAATTAGCTGTAGGATCACAGGACGAGGAAGTTCGTGCGGGTATTATAGGTGCTGGAGGTCAATGGGTTCAGCAAGAAAGTATTCAGGTGAAAGGCGGGTATTTAGACAAGCAATTGGATATTTCATCTCTACCTGCAGGAACGTATTTTGTGCAAGTAATCACGAATAGAAATATATATAATAAGCGAATTATTGTGGTTCGCTAAGGCCTAGCAAAGCTTTTTACTTATCTTTGCAGACTTAATCATTAAAATTAGCCCTATGTCTTGGTTTTCAAGAAAAGAAAAAGGAATTGTCACACCTACTGCTTCTAAATTAGATGCGCCGGATGGTTTGTGGTACCAATGTCCGTCTTGTAAAAAAGCGATTCATACACGGGAACACCGTTTGTTTGCCTACACTTGCTCTGGTTGTAATTACCACGAGAAGATCGGTTCGCAAGACTATTTTGAATTATTATTTGACAATTCTCTTTATACGGAATTAGATCCGATGATGGGTTCAGGCGATCCATTAGAGTTTACGGACACGAAGAAATATACGGATCGTATCAAAGCCACGGAATACAGCTCAGGCTTAAAAGATGCGGTAAGAACAGCTTACGGCGAGATCAACGGCTTGCCCATCACCATTGCGGCAATGGACTTTAACTTTATCGGAGGATCGATGGGTTCAGTGGTAGGAGAGAAGATCGCGCGCGGCATGCGTCACTCCTTAGAAACAGGCAAGCCCTTCTTAATGATCTCTCGCTCCGGCGGTGCTCGGATGATGGAAGCTGGTTTTTCATTGATGCAGATGGCCAAAACCTCTTCTTTAATCGCCCTCCTCGCAGAAGCAAAAATTCCTTATGTCTCCTTAATGACAAATCCGACCACCGGTGGCGTCACGGCCTCCTTTGCGATGCTAGGTGACTTCAATATCGCTGAGCCAGGTGCCTTAATCGGCTTCGCTGGCCCACGTGTAATTAAAGAGACAATCGGAAAGGATTTGCCTAAAGGATTCCAAAGCTCTGAATTCGTCGAAGAGCACGGCTTCTTAGATTTCATCGTAGATCGCAAAGATTTGAAAGACAAATTGAGTTCCTTGTTAGGGATGTTGAAATAAAGAAAAAGCCAGCGGAGAAGCTGGCTTTTTTGTTATAATAACTTTTGTAAAACATCATCCCAGGTGCGATAGGTATTCCAAGATTTCGTTTCGTAGGCCCATCCAAATGGGAGTAATTCCCCTTTAAAATCTTTAGCCCCATTCGCCTCACGATCATCTATCAGGTAATCCCCTATTAGGAGGTCCTTTCTGTGTGTGATTATCATTTTCTTTTTAAAGAGATCTTGAAAATGATCTTCAATCCATTCTCTTTTATGCATAGCAGATTCAACATTTCCCCAGGTTGCTGAAGTCGCAATAAATAGCTCATATAAGCCAGATTCTGCTAACTTGAAGATAGATTCCTTCGCACCCTCTATTGGCTTTGGGTTTCTGAAAATCCCCGGAATTTCATCGGGATTATGCTGAAAAATTGATTTGTAGTCTGGGTTCGCATCAAAATGAAAGTCAATTTGACCTTGAAAGTCAACAATGACGCCATCCATGTCTATGTAGATTATTTTTTTATTCATAGAATCATTATTCATTTATCCAGCTTAGGTATTCTTCATGCGTGTCAAAAGAATAAATATTGACGCCCATTTCATTTTCAATAACATCCCACATGATAACGTTTTCGCCGGCAAATCGTTTAATCACTTTTTTCCAAATGTTTTTATAGATGGAAAGTAAAATCACCATATTTTTAGAATAAGGCTCGTTAATTGTTAGTTTACCTTCTTCTGACACAATATTTATTCTTATAGAGGACTCATCTTCTTCTACTAACTCGATATCTATTACCGAATCCCACGAGAAAATCATTTGTAATTCACTTTCTTCAATGCAGTTACTATGGAATCCATCCATATTTACATACAAGAAGCCAGATAATTCTCTGTCTGAAACATGTACTAATGAGGTGAAAAAGAAAGGATTGTGATTATCCATTTCATACCCTAGTTCACCTAAAGCTGTACTGACATATATCAAGCCAGTTAAGGCTTTTTCTTTCTTGATTCTCGCGGAAGCTTTGTCCACTAACTCATTGTTATCTATATCAAAATCGCCCAAATTAATTTCGTTTGAGTCAGAATCGTCTGCCATGACATAATCAGCCCAATTGATTTCGTTAGAATCGGAGCTTACTTCAGATTCTGATGATATTAAATTTTCAGTAAGTTCCGGGGGAACAATTCCTATTTTTATGTTTTGGTACCACATTTCATCCACAAAATCATTTGCAGCTTTTTCGAATTCTTCTTCTGAATCAAAATCATCTACTGATTTATCGAATAAATCGTAAATGTCCGCAAATCCTGATGTTACTTCTACACCATCATATATGTAGGTTTTGATTTGAATGGAGTCATTAAAAGTGCCATATTCAATATTAAATGGATTCAAAAAGTTGCTAATTCCTTCTTCCATATACGATTCTAAATCCTCAATTATTTTCGTGGCTGTTTCAGGATCGATATCCATATTGTGGCGATCTAAACAAGCCGCAACTATGATGCAATTGTCTTCAAAATAGAGGTGTTCATTTTCAGTCTTGAGGTATTTGTAAAGTTCCTTTGAATGATCTTTTACAAGCTTAGAATTTTCTAAGGCAATTCGATTGATATCATAATCTGGCCCTTCTGTTTCTTCCACTTCCTCTTCTCCTGGTGACATGAAACTATAAATGTATTCTCCTTCGCAATAAAGTAACAGAATGCATCCATTTTCGTAAATTGTTTCTGAGGCGTATTCTTCTTTGTTTTTTATTACTTCAGATTTTCCTATGTTTTCTATTAATCCATCCCAATCCCCTAACTCTATATATTTCACAAGATCAAAATCATCATTGGTAATTAATTCTGTCTCAAAAGCTTTTTGTAGATTCTCTTTTGAAATTTCGTAGAGAAGCAAACTTGATGGAATCGTTAATGCATCTAATTCGTCCATCATTTGATCATCCAAACCTTCGTTAACTAGCTTTTCGTTGAATGCAGAAACTAGGTCCTTTATACCAGTTGACTTCGATTTTTTAGGCGTAGTTTTTTGTTCGCCTTTGAGTTCTGATAGAAATTCGATTGCAGCAGAAATGGCTTCCCCTACGGTAGTAAATGCCGGGTTATTTTTTATTCTTAAGCCTTGTGCATAGGCTTCGGTATGGCTAGAGCGACTTAAAATATCGTTATTAAAGTCTTCATCTCGACAATAGAAGCCTATTTTTATTTCATTTTTTCCTGTGTTGAAAAATAAATGTGTTCCTCTTTTAGGACTAATTGAGGGGATGTGTATGTCCAAAAAATTATCCTTGTCTACCTTTTTAGCCTCGGAATCAGGATATGTTTTGGAGATTTCTGCTACTAGTTGCTCTTGTATTGTTTTCACCTTTCTTGTGGATAAAATATTTGTAATAACCACAGAAAAGTACAAGATTTAGCAAATAAAACAAAGTGTTTGCAGAAGGCTGAGGTTCCATCATGTGCTTAAATCCTTTTAATAAACGTTTTTGATTTAAATGGTCAAATAAATTTCTTAATATGTCATTACAAGAAACATTGTTATTGGGATTGAAAAAGAGTTATCCTGATAGTATCGTAAAAAAAATAGATAAGGATAATTTCCTTGATATTCATCTTCCATCGGTAAACAAGGCGAATGCGACTCATTTGTTTTTTAATACTCCCAAAGGAGGAATTAAAATAGGGTTTTATTGTCGCGATGAGGAGTTTGTAAAAAAAGCACTTAAAAAAAGTAAAAAAATTGAGTCTTATTCTCAAGGAATACGACCCATTGGTACGGCTACAGCGAATGAACGTTATGAAGAAATGACGCTGTTAAAAAGATACGGAACTCCTGATCCTCGAAAACCGCTAGAATACCAAAACCCAGCCATCGCCACCTTAGTGAGTAGAGTAAACGCGACTTTTACTCATGGCTTTCAGCAATTTCAAGACGACGAATCCTGGGCGAAAGAAACGGCAAAAGCGTACTTCATTAAAGGAACCCGCGAACTAGTTTTAGGATTGAATCGCAACCGGGTGTACTTCGCAGATTGCTGGATGGATGCCTTTTCTGAGGAGTTTGAGTGGATGAAGGGGATGTAGTTTATTCTGCCTTATGTAAAAATACATCCGCGGGAATCCTGAAAAAATCTTTTAATTTTTGAGCCATTTTTAGGGTGATTTCTCGTCTTCCAGAAAGGACGGATGAGACATGTCCTTTACTTCCAATTAATGGCTCAAGGTCTTTAGCTTTAATTCCCATCTCTTCCATTTTGTATTTAATTACTTCTAAGGCGTCTAATTCTGGAAGTTCGAAGTGCTTATTGTCATAATCCTCAATTAATACTAGAAGAAGTTCCAATTCATCTTTTTCGGGGGTATTAGATTTTGCGTGGAAAATCTCCATAAGCCTTTTGGAAGCTTTTTTGTATTCTGACTCCGTTTTTATGACCTTCCAGTTCATAGCTTTTTTGTTTTAAAATCTAAAATATTTGTGTCAAATGAAATGGTAGCAACTTCAATTTTATCATATTCTTTATGGCTCCCAAACCAAATGATGTAACAAGCATTTTGAGAGAAATTGATGGATACAATTAGTCGAAATTCATTGCCTTTTATATTAAAAACCACTCGATCCTTACTTATGATGCTTGAATTTCCATAAACCTGTTTTAATTCGTTGAAATTATGGAAGTCCAATTTTGAAAACTCGTTATACCAAATCATCAATTGCATGCTTACAACAGGATATTTGTCAGTATAATACAGTAAAGTTTTCTTTACAAGAATTTTCATATGCAAGATTATACATTAGTTTTCATTTTGCAAACTTTTGAGCTTATAATTTCACACAAAAAAAGCCCGCTATCTCTAGCGGGCTTTCTCTATCTATATGCTTCTTGAAATTACTCAGCAGCAACGGCTTCTTTAGCTGCAGCTGGAGTTGCTTTAGCGCGAGATTTCTTTTCTTTTTCTGGAGCTGGAATCACATCTTCTACACCGGCAAATACACGTCCGCAATGCTCGCAAACTAAGATTTTCTTCTTGTCTTTGATGTCTGTTTGACGTTGTGGAGGTACAGAGCTGAAACATCCGCCACAAGCACCACGCTTCACTAAAACAACAGCTAAGCCGTTACGTGCGTTATCGCGTAATTTTGTGTACGATTTGAAAAGACGCTCGTCTACTATTTTCACAGCTTTCTCGCGATCTTTTAATGATTTTTGCTCGTCCTCTTCGCTTTCTGCGATGATTACTTGTAATTCGTTTTGCTTGATCTCAAGATCCTTCTTGCGTTCGAATAAGTTTGATTCAACTGAAGCGATTTCGTCGTTTTTATTCAAAACTTTGAATTCAATTTCCTTGATACGTTTGTCCGCAATTTCCATTTCGATTCCTTGCAATTCAATTTCCTTAGAAATTGCATCGAATTCGCGGTTATTACGCACATTCATTTGTTGTTCCT
This sequence comes from uncultured Cytophagaceae bacterium, assembly GCA_903907915.1. Classification (GTDB taxonomy): domain Bacteria; phylum Bacteroidota; class Bacteroidia; order Cytophagales; family Spirosomataceae; genus Aquirufa. The sequence goes on along the minus strand of CAIVPV010000321.1, from coordinate 546 downwards.
TATACTTAATGATTAAGTTATCAGAATTTTTCTTCGAGATTTTATAGTTGCTGATTTGCTCTTCGAAATCAGCTATATCTTGCTGAAATTTAGCTAAACGAGTCTCTAAACCCATGATCTCATCTTCTAAATCGCGAACTTCTTCGGGTAAATCACCACGAACCTTACGAATGGAATCTAAGTTGCTATCGATTAATTGAAGCTTTAAAAGTGCTTCAAGCCGCTGGGCAATTGTTGTTTCGGTAACTGTAGCCATTATTCTAATTTATTTGAATTGTCTAAATTCTATCCTTTTATCAAGAGAAGAATACAGGATTTGTATTTGTTTCGCTTTTCAGGAGAACCGCAAAAGTACTAATTTTTTTTGATAAATAGTCATGTATCGCATCAATAATCATGACTTCCGATTCGTAATGCCCCACATCGATGAGTAGACATTGATTTTCCGCGTCAAAAAATTCGTGGTACTTGATATCTGAGGTGATATAAGCGTCTGCCTGCCGCTTTGCATCTTTAATCAAGAAACTTCCGGCACCCCCACAAACT
>CAIVPV010000320.1 GCA_903907915.1 uncultured Cytophagaceae bacterium | reverse complement strand
ATTTTGATGAGAATAGTGCGGCCACCGATGCAGGTGGACGAGGAGTAGGGGTTGCGGTGCGGTGTATAAAAAATTAATCGGTCCTTCCGCTTACAGCACGATGGCTAACACAGAATCAGCCGCTAGTTCGATATTCAACTTGTCTATGCTAAGGCTCTTCTTAGCTCCCTCATTTTGAATCAGGATCACCATTTTCCCATCCGGGCGTTTAAAGGCTGCCGCCTGAATAGTCATGGGCGCGTTTATGCCTAAGCGTATCGATCCAGGTGGGATAAATTTAGCCGCTTGCATCACAATATAATACGATTGATTTCGTGTGATTTCCTGAGCACCGATCGTTAAAGCACCTAGGCATTCCGTACACCCGCCTTGCGTGTGAGGCCCGTAGGTGGGATCGGAGGCAAGATTCCATTCGATGACTGCTTTAGCATGATTATTAACGGACCCAATAATGACATTTTTCATGTGCCACATAAACTCACTCGCAAAATCGCCCCTTGCTCCCGTCCACTGCTCCGTAAAATACAAATCCTTATCAGGATGCGCCTTATTCACTTGACTCATCGCAGAAATATCCCCACCATACAAGTGAAAGGCAGATCCGTTCACATATTTTCGTACCTCAGGAACTTTTAATAATTCAATCGCATATTCTGGATGATCGCAATTGTGATCATAGATGACGATTTTCGTCTGAATACCTTGTTTCTCAAATACCGGTCCCAGGGCTTTGGCAATAAAATTACCCTGCATTTCCGCACTCATATACATGCTGGGATTATTTCCAGGATTCAGTGGTTCATTTTGAGGAGTTAAGGACCAAATGGGAATACCTTCTTTCGCCATCTCCTGTATATACTTCGCTAAATGTTCCGCGTAGGTGACATAGTATTTTTCCATCAACGAACCGCCCTTACTATAATAATTGTCCTTCATCCAAACAGGCGCAGACCAAGGCGAAGCCATAATCTTAATCGTCGGATTAATGGCAATAATTTCTTTTAAAAGGGGAATTAAGTCAGGTTTCGATTTAGCCAAACTAAACTTTCCCGGCTCCTCCTCATAAGAAAACACCGCTGAATCTAAATCAGACGCCCCCACACTAATGCGCAGCACCGTCATCCCATTTTTACCAAACAACTCCTGCAACAATGCCGCCCTTTTCACCGGTTCCAAGCGATACATTACTTGCGCACTTCCACCCGTTAAGGCTAATCCAAAGCCATCCATCGTTTGAAAAGTGAGGTCAGGATTAACTATAAGAAGATCCCCTGAACCACTCGCACCAGGCTTTTCAATTTTTTGAAAAAAGGATTTCTGTTTAGGAAGGCTTTGATAGAATTCAGCGTTCGTGAAATCAAGGGTGGGTGCTATTTTAACGGGCACTTGTTCTTCTTTACTGCAGGAAAATAGGAATACTGCAGCGCAGAATAATAGGGGAAGGCGGTTCATAGGTTGTTGAGAATTTCACTAAAGATATGAAATTCAAACAGAAATAAACCTTCTCGCATTTTCTCGTCTTACCTCGCTAATTGAAGATCCTTATTTGGAAAGCCAATGCATGATGTTAAGGGCCAATTGCTTCAAATCATATTCTGGCATTTGCATCCCCACTTTGACCTTGTCTTTTGAGAAAAGCATGGCTATAAAAATCTCCGTATCTGAAAGAACGACCAACTTACCTTTGCCTACTTTCCCAGCCAAACCCATGGAAGATCCCTGCTCAACAGGCGTAAAAACTCCAGCATTTCCCATTTGCGCGGCACTAGAGGTAGGTAAAAGATTCGTGTAGTCCTTCCCTTTAAAGGCACTTCCCGTAATCATCACAATATGATTAATTTCCTCACTCGCATTGCGTCCCTTTAAGATGGGATGATCACCCGTTAGCCTACCATTTTCTTTCGAATAATGAATTACATTTTTGCCAAATTTCTTATCCTGGTAAAGCGTATCAGCAATAGTTCCATAACTCGCGGTGATGCCGAACTTATTTAATAAGGATTCCATCGCATTAATATAAGGAGACTTTTCCGCTAGAATTAAAAGTGAGCCCCCTTTGTTTACATAATTGTATATCAGCTCTATTTCTTCCGTCGAATAGGCCTTCATATCCCCCAGCTCTTTTTTCGTTCCATTATCAAATGGGAAAGCAGCATCCAGTACAACCACACCATAGGTAGCAAGGTGTTTTTTAGTAATCGGCAACGAATCTATTTGTGGATTATATCCATCTGACTTAACTAAATCAACAAAAGGATTCATTAAACTTTTTTGTACAAAAAAATTATGATGCCCACCATCAATTAATACTTTAGGGCCACTATTGTTTTTATAGAATGGTTGTGGGACTTTCGAATCAAAGGACGGATCATTTACCATCTGCGCCTGAAGGCAAAAGCTTGAAAATAGTACGGAAAGGAGCAATAATTTTTTCATAGTTATAGGAGTTTAGTTGATCATTATTTTTTCAAAAATATAGATATCTTTTTGAAACTAAAAATTAAATTTTTTATATGTATTTTTATCGATTATTGACACTATAAACCTATTAAACATCATACCATGCGAAATAATCGTAGAAAATTTATCCAACAAGTTGCCCTAGGTGCCGCGGGAATCAGCTTAGGAAATATCCACAATGCCTTTAGTGCGAAAAGTTATTCCCGAATTGTGGGGGCAAACGACCGCTTGAATATTGCTTTAATGGGCTGTGGCCGTCGGGTTAGCGCCTATTATGCCGCATTAAAGGATAAAAATAATAATGTAGATGTCGCTTATATCTGCGATGTCATGAAAAAGCAACGCGAAAAAGTGGGCCGTGATTTGCAAGGGAAGGTGACTGGAAAGGCTACTTTGGTAAATGATATTCATGATGTTTGGAATGACCAAAGTGTCGATGCCATCTTCAACGCTACCCCAGACCATTGGCATGCGCCAGGTACGTGGATGGCGATGCAAGCAGGCAAGCACGTATACATCGAAAAACCATGTAGCCAAAATCCACGCGAAGGGGAATTACTCGTCGCATTCCAGAAAAAATACGGCAAAGTAGTACAAATGGGTAACCAACAACGCTCTGCCAAAGAATCCCAAGAAATAATCGCTGAAATTCATAATGGAGCCATCGGCGAAGTGTATAAAGCACTCGCTTTCTATTCGAATGAACGTGGCGAGGTGCCCATCGAAAAAAAGGCGCCTATCCCAGAAGGATTGGATTGGAACTTATGGCAAGGACCTGCACCCCATCGCGAATACACCTCTGAAACATGGGATTATAATTGGCACTGGTATGGTTGGCATTGGGGAACAGCTGAAACGGGTAATAATGCAACGCATGAATTAGACGTAGCTCGTTGGGCATTACAAGTAAAATACCCAGAAAAGGT
>CAIVPV010000319.1 GCA_903907915.1 uncultured Cytophagaceae bacterium | reverse complement strand
TAGGCCGTTTGCATTGAACTGATTTGGGCAGCCTGATTCTTGATAGAAACCACTTCGACATCTGCCTTAATAACAGAATAAGCAGGAACACTACCAAAGGTATTTCCCCCAAATGCAAGTGAAGAAGGCAGTAAAAACGTCCCTTTATCACCTACCTTCATAAGTGAAACAGGCAAAGTGAACATACTTTGGGAGACTCCGAAAACGAGCGACTTTGATTGATTAGCCACCTTTGAAGTGGAATCAACGAAAGTACCGTCCAGTAAAGTCAACTTATAATGCAAGGTAACTAAGTCTGCCACAGCGGGAGTGACAGAGGCTCCAGCAGGAACGATAGAATAATACATCCCATCTGTCGTTTTTTGATACGTTAAGTTGCGTTGCTTAAGGTAATTTTGAATATCTGTCTCATTCTTAGAAACTTCTCCTTCTACTGGATTTTCTACAGAACAATTCGTTAAACCCATCGCCAAAGCGAAAAATAAAACAACATACTTCAACATACTATTCAATTTTAGCGAGGTAGATTTCAAAACTTAATGGCGTATATCCAGGAATACTACTATTTCCTTTCGCGCCATATCCTAGTGCTGAAGGAAAAACAATCATGGCTTTTTCACCTAAGCGCATTTTCTCTATTCCCATTTGAAAACCTGGTACTGTTTGGGTTCCACCGATGGTAACGCTCAAACTATCCGTGCGAGCCATATTGCCATCAAAAGCTTTAGAACTTAAAAAACGACCAATGTATTTGATTTTAACAATTTTACCTTGAGCGGGAATATCTCCTGTGCCTGCTTTCAACCGAATATAACGAAGTCCATCCGTTTGAGTTTCTGTTACAGTAAAGGCATTGCGAACAATGTATTCCCGAATCAAATCATCCTGAGTACGAACTACATAGGATTTTATTTTCACCTTCATAGGTGTGTAAACCGGTAAATCTGGAAATGCCTGTGCTGTTCCAGGTAAAACTAAAGTGGCCTGTTCTCCTTCACGTAACGCTGACATTAAAGTAGCGAAAACAGGATAACCATACCCATATTGGAAAAAATAAGGAGAATTAGTCGCCCGATTCGTACTATCAAGCACCTTACCTGTCACCAAGTTAGAGAACTCATAATGTACGTATAGCGAGTCGCCTTTAGACGCTAATTCCCCTGCTGGATTCGATTTAGTCACAAAATAATAGCCGCCATTCTCCAAGGAGGATGGACTTTGATTTTGACCAGCAAAATAGGCTAAAATTTGTGTTTTATTTTCTTTCGCTTTCACATCGTCCTCTAAGGCAATATCAGACAGGCATGAAAACGTAAAAAAGGCAATAAATAAGAATCCGAAAACTTTCATTCAATTATTTCTTAGACAATACTTCTAATTCAAACACTAAAATAGCATTTGCAGGGATACGTGGAGCAGCACCTTGAGCGCCATAGCCTAAAGCTGATGGGATCACAAAAGTACCTTTACCTCCTTTTTTCAATAACATTAATGCTTCGTTGAAGCCCGGAACTAATTGACCTACAGGTGGCATAGCTACACCTGCTCCTTTATCAAATTCTTTTCCGTCTAAGAATGTTCCGATATAGTTCACTTCCCAAGATTCTCCCATTTGAGGGCCTTCGCCAGCGCCAGGATTTGAAATGGATGCGTATAAGCCGGTCGATGTTTTGGTAAATTTCTTACCCGATCCTGCTACATAAGCTTCGATTAATTTAGCGTCTTTGCCTGTTTGCTCTGCCGCTAATTTGCTCATGTCTTTTTCGAAATCTGCACGAGATTGAGCCTTCTTGATTTTGACGATGAAACGAACATCTGTTCCACGCTTCAAGAAGGGAGGAACTGGTTGATTCGCATCTTTAAATAAACTGTCTACTGGAACGAAGATAGTTGCGCTATCCCCCACTGATAATAGACGAAGACCGTTCTCAAATGATCCTTTAAATGCTCCTGCCGCCGCAGCTGGAGGAACTAAATCTTGTAAAGGCTTTCCTTCCTTGCGGGAATCTTTAATGGTAGAATCCGCATCATTTTTGATCACTAAATCAAACGTAATGATATCACCTTCCTTTAATTTAGCGGCGCTGTCATCATGTTCGTGCTTTTGAATCTTAACTCCGTCTACTACTTCGACATTGTTACACGATGCTAGTGCCATTGCCGCTAATAAAATCACTCCTAGTTGTTTACGCATGATATTAGTTTTATAGATTTTTAACTCGATTTATTTCAGAAAGATACAAAGGTAACACTTCCATTAGTTTTTTCTTCGCATCCGCTAAAGTTCCACCAGAAAAACGTCCGCCAGACGCATTCTTATGCCCTCCACCCTCAAAATAGGATGACGCAAATTCGTTTACTGCAAATGGTTCAATAGATCTAAAAGATAGCTTCACGCCATCTGGACGCTCAATCATTAGAATAGACCAGACACATCCAGCAATTTGCAAACCATAATTTACGATACCTTCCGTGTCGCCCGCTTGCGAATTAAATTTTGTTAAATCCTCCGCAGTTATCCAAATAAAAGCCAGGTGATACTCGGGTAAGTACTCCATTCTTTGGCCTAATACATGTCCAATGAATTTCAAGCGATCGATACTCGAGGAATCAAACACCTTCCGATGCACCTCATTGGTATTCACGCCTAAACGAATTAAGTCAGCTACTATGGTGTGCACATGAGCTGTCGTGTTTGGGTGGCGAAATGAACCCGTATCGGTCATTATACCTGAATATAAACAGGATCCGATGGAGGTGTCTAACAAAGTCTCATCACCCCATTCTAAGATTAAATCATAGATTAATTCGCAGGTGGAGGCAGCTATCGTACGATGGTAATAATAATCGCCAAAGTCCTCCGGATCCAAATGGTGATCAATCACCACCTTTTTTGCCCGCGACTTACGCACCAAAGGCGCCATATTGTGGAGTCTTTGAAGGCCGGAGAAATCCAAACAGAAAATAAAATCTGCTTCGTCTATTAGCGCATCAATTTGCACTTTATGAAGCAGCTCATCATAGGTCAAAATATCCGCCGCACCTGGCATCCATTGTAAGTTACCTGCAACGGCAGAAGGCACCGCCACCGTAGCCTGAATACCTTTTTTTGCCAAATACCCTTGAAAAGCAAGTGTCGAACCAATGGCATCCGAATCCGGATTGAAATGGGCGGTGATCACGACTTTAGTGCCGGGAATTAGCTGGGATTTTAACTCAGAGATGGAGGTCATAAAAAGGCTTTGCCAGAAATAAATTTGGGCGAACGCAAAGTTAAAGATAAATTTGTACAAAATTATGCCCATGTCAACAAATAGAACTTTTACGATGATTAAGCCGGATGCAGTTGCAGACGGTCACACAGGTGCTATCATTCAACAGATTGAGAAAGCCGGATACAAAATTATAGCTATCACTAAATTACAGATGAGCCCAGCGCAAGCAGCCGAATTTTATGCGGTGCATCAAGCGCGTCCTTTTTTCCAAAGCCTTTGCGACTTCATGACGATGGGAGAAATCATTCCCATGATTTTGGAGAAAGAAAATGCAGTGGAGGATTTCCGCCAGTTGATCGGTTCGACGAATCCGGCAGATGCTGCGGAAGGGACTATTCGGAAGAATTTTGCCAAATCCATTGAGGCAAATGCCATCCACGGATCCGATTCAAATGAAAATGCGGCCATCGAAGGCGCATTCTTCTTCCCAGGAGTCTAAAAATTAGCGGTGTTTGTAGAAGAGAAATCCATTCTCTTCTTTAAGGAAGATCAGGTTAGGGTGATACTTAAATCGGTCTTCTGCATCCGCTTTCATTATAAAAAAAGCAGGTCTATCCAGTTTCTTTGCGGCTAAAAGCACATCGCCAGCGGGCGTCCCTGTGGGCTTTTGGAAATATAATAACTGGGCATAAGACTTAAATCCGACGGGTTCGATGTAGACTTTTTGTCCCACTTTCGCGATATAAAAATCAATCACGGTACCCTGGGTATAACCCTCAATTTTAGGAACCACCACCGCCATGTAGGTCATAATAACGATAATCGACGCGGACATCAGCGAATGCAATTTCTTCGTGAACAAAAAATAGATCACCGAAATACCATAAACCACCCCGATTAAAAACTCCCATCCCGCCCAATAAACCGGCGCCTGCAAATTACCTTGCACAAATACATCTTTGATGTAAGGAATGATGGCGCCCGCATTTTGGCCTACTAAAGGAACGGCCGTCAAAACCACCGCCAATAGCAGCCCAACCACTCCCATAGCGGTCATATTCTTCCAATTCCATCGGTATCCTTCCCATTGCCATTCCTGTAAAACAAGTGCAGAAAAATAAGTCAATGGAATCCAGCACATCGAGGAATAGTGTACAATTTTCGTCTTCACGATGCTAAATAGAATCAAAACCACCCAAAACAACACTTTCATCCAATTCGAGAAATCTAACTCCTCTCGCTTCCATCTAAACAAACGTGCGCCTGCCCAAATCGAGACAGGAAAGCAGCCAATCAACAACACAACAAAATGGTAATAGAAAGGCTGTCCGTGTCCGGCATCTCCCGTCGTCATCAAGCGAACTTGGTAGGTGAAAAAATCCTCAATAATCTGCCACCCGAATTTATAGGCGATCAGTCCATACCAGGCAGCGAAAAAGAAAACAGAGATCAATCCTGCTACGACCGCTCCTGTGAATAAGCGCTTCGTGACACGCGATCGATAAAATAATCCTACCGCCAACAGCGTCAAAGCCCAAAGTAAAAGTGCAGCGGGACCTTTAGTCAACAACGCTAAACCGATGGCTATACCAGCTAAAATCACATGACGAAAGCGGCTAGAATCCTTAAAAAACTCGGCGAAAAAATAAACGCCCAGAAAAATCAACAGATTAAAAAGCGGATCAATAATCCCCGAACTCGCATACACATGTGGGGTAATCGCCACTAAATAGGAGAAGGCCCAAAGATGACCAAAATTCTCATTCCAAGTCTTCTTTCCAATGGCATACAGCGTGCAAAGCGTCGCAATGCCAATTAATGCGTTGGGGAAACGGGCCGCAAATTCCATCGAAATATCGGATTGGCCTGAAAAAGAATCAAAGGCTAGGAAGCTCAAAGCCTGCAACCACAAGAACAAAGGGGGCTTCTCCCAGAAGGGTTGAAAGTTGATTTGGACGCTAAAGAAATCCCCCGTCACAATCATCTCCCGCGCCGATTCAGCAAAATTCACCTCATCCCAATCGAATAAATGTGTCGATCCCAAAAAAGGGATATAGATCGCCGCACCTACGAGAGCCCAGAAAAGATAGGGTTTATTTTGAAGGGCTTTTAGCATAGATCAAGGTGTAAAATAAATAGGATGACGCTGTACCGATGGCTGCACCCACCAGGGTATCCACCGGAAAATGTTGAAATAAATAGACTCTAGAATAGGCCACTCCCACGGCTAATAAACCAGCTACTAGGCCCCAGGAGAAACGGCGTAGTAAAACCGCTATCCAGAAAAACATAAAGAAAGCGGCCCCCGTATGTCCTGAAGGCATCGAATTATATTCACTGATCAGCAAACCGGGAATGATATGCCATTTAACACCTGAGCTTGCAAAATAAGCCAAAGGCCGTAAGGAATCCACAAACACGAAATGCTTCAAGCCTTGAACTAAGGATGTAGATAAGGCATAAGAATAGATATAAGGCAAAGCGTATTCTTTTCGAAAGCGAAACAAGTAAATCAGAAAAAGGAGGGGCAAAATCACTTCTGCAATCGAAGTTAGTGCTTGGAAGACAAGGTCGGCAGCAGCAGAATGATTTCCGTTGATTAATTGCAGCTGATCGAGACGCGTGAAAGTGCTTACTCCTAGCCAGCCTATCACTTCAAAAATAAAAAAGATCCCTAAAAAAGCTTTTACAGCCGGAGTCCAATGCTTCATATCCCGAAATTACGAATTTGTTATCTCCATCTATTGCTGTTTTCGAATATTTTCGTAATTTCGCATTCTTTTTTACCCAAGAGTGAAAATGAACGTCCTAGAAGCATACCAGATACCGATACTTTCTTTAGAGGATAAAGTATACCCGTATTCCTTCACAGGTAACGACGATTTTTTCGCTGCTTTCGAGCAGGAATGGGTACAAAAAGGCGAATTTAACGCAAAAGTGACGTTAGATAAAGGGGCCACCATGATTCAGGTTAGACTGATCATAGAGGGTCATTTGAAATTAATTTGCGACCGATCGAATGAGGAATTTGAATTCCCTATTCACCTAGATGAGAAGATTATCTATAAATTCTCGGATCACAATGAAGACATGGGAAATAATTTGTTCTTACTAGACAGAAAGTCCCCTAAATTAGATTTATCGCAAGATTTATTTGATTTCATTGCCTTGCAGGTGCCTATGAAAAAATTGCACCCGCGGTTCGTAAAACCCTTAGAAGAAGACGTAGATGGCGAGTTGATTTATACAACAGACCCGGAAGACGATAAAGCAGATCAGGAGCCAGAAATGGATCCTAGATGGGCAGCATTAAAAAAATTAACAGATAATAATTAATAAATAACAATACCATGGCACATCCTAAAAGAAAAATCTCTACTACTCGTCGTGATACAAGAAGAGCGCATGATTTCGGAACCCCTAAGCATTTAGGAGTAGATCCACAAACAGGCGAAACTCACCTTTATCACCGTGCTCACGTACATGAGGGAAACTTGTTCTACAAAGGAAAAATGATCGTTGAAGGATTCACGGTTAAGTAATTCCCTGATAGACTGCAGCTTTTCTCTGTTTTTTCAGCAAAACTGAAAAAATCCCGTTAAAATGCTATTTTTTGACTAAATTTAATACTATTTTTACCAAAAGATTTAGTAATTAAACACAATTGAATGAAAATAGCCGTTGATGTGATGGGCGGGGATTATGCCCCAGAAGCAGTAATAGAAGGAATACTTTTATCGTTATCTAGTCTTTCAAACGACGACACTATACTAGCCGTAGGTCCTAAGGACATCATCGAGCAATTATTAGCGAAACACGGGTATGCTGGCAAGCAAATTGCTATCATTCATGCGGACCAAGTAATTGAAATGGGTGAACATCCGACTAAGGCATTATCTCAAAAACCCAATTCCAGCATCGGAGTTGGGTTTCATCTTTTAAAAGAAGGTAAAGCAGACGTCTTTGCTTCTGCGGGAAATACCGGCGCTATGATGGTCGGCTCTTTATTTTCTGTCAAAACCATCGAAGGAATTTCTCGCCCAGCGATCGCCGGTTTCGTACCTCAAGAGGACGGCACCTATGCATTGATGTTGGATATTGGCGCAAATGCTGATTGCAAGCCAGAGATGTTAGACCAATTTGCCCTTTTAGGCTCTGTGTATTTTGAAGCTACGACTGGAAAGAAATCTCCACGCGTGGGCTTGATGAGTATCGGAGAAGAAGAGCAAAAAGGAAATATACTTACCTTAGCGACGCACGCCCTTTTAAAAGAAAATAAGAAGATTAACTTTATTGGAAATTTAGAGGGGAAAGACTTCTTTAAGAATAAAGCGGATGTGATTGTGACGGACGGATTTACGGGAAACATTATTTTGAAGATGGGCGAATCCCTTTACAAGATTATGAAAGACCAAGGAATCATGAATGATTTCATAGAGAATACGAATTACGAAAAATACGGCGGTAGCCCGATTATCGGGATTAATGGGAATGTGATTATTGCGCATGGGTCTTCTAGTCCTTTGGCCATACAAAACATGATCAAATTGTGTAGATCCGTCGTAGAATCAGATGTTTGCGGAAAAATTAAGGCCGCTATCGAGAACCAATAATTATTATGAGCCAAAAAATAAGCGCAGCCATTACCGGAGTCGCAGGATATGTACCGGATTATGTGCTGACTAACCAAGAATTAGAAAAAATCATTGACACGAACGACGAGTGGATTACCTCGCGTACTGGCATCAAAGAAAGACGTATTTTGAAAGGCGAAGGTCTAGGAACGTCTTTCATGGGGGCTAAAGCCGTAGAGGATCTCTTGAAGAAAACCAATATCAAACCAGAAGAAGTAG
>CAIVPV010000318.1 GCA_903907915.1 uncultured Cytophagaceae bacterium | reverse complement strand
TCGATTATAAAAATAGGAAGAGTCGTATCAAATGATTGCATCGCAGACACATACAATTGCATGAGGGCTTTATCTTGCGAACTTAATTTCAGATGTGCTTCATTTCCAGAGGCTAAAACCATTAACACATCATGCATTCCAACAGCGGGTAAATTACCTGACAAAACAATTCCTACTTTTTTAGGGCGCGCCGTCTGTGAGGGATGCTTTACATAAAAATCCTCCCAGGCTTTGACAGAAAAAAACGACTCTTCTATTGCCTGCATGGCATGCCGAACTAATGATTCAGAAAACCAAGGATTCTCATTTATGGATCTTTCTATAAATAGTTCTATTTTATCCCGATTCAATTCATCCGTAAAATAGTTTTTCAAGAAAGTAATAAGCTGCAAAAAGGAAGCCTTTGGCATATTGTAATTGATTTTACCTCACAAAGGTCGAAAATTTTTCGGTTAGTCCATATAAATTATATACTATTCAAATTTATGTTCGTAAATTGCATGATCAAACAAAAACATTGGTATGGCGATTATCATAACTGACGAATGTATTAACTGTGGGGCTTGTGAACCAGAATGCCCTAACACAGCTATTTATGAAGGTGGTGTAGAATGGACTTGGGGCGGTGGCACTTCTTTAACAGAAATTGAATTAGAAGACGGATCTTCAATGGATGCAAAAACACCAGTAGAACCCGTTTCCGAGGAATTTTATTATATCGTTCCAGATAAATGTACGGAGTGTACTGGTTTCCACGAGGAACCGCAATGTGCTGCGGTTTGTCCAGTAGATTGCTGTGTGCCTGATCCTGATCGCGTAGAAGATACTGATACGTTACAAGCGAAGAAGGCATGGTTGCATGCGGAATAAATTTTAAGCTTTGCTTAAAATTTAAAGCATAAAGCATAGAGCATAAAGAATAGATTTGGAATGGGGCTTCGGCCCCATTTTTTATGTCCAAACATTTCATGAGGCCATCGCCTAGGCGATTCAAGCTTTATGCTCTATGCTTTGTGCTTTATTCTTTAAAAAAGACTAGTGACTACTAACTAGCGACTAACAACTGATATTTATACTATTTCAAGATTTTAAAAATGAAGTTTAAATTTGAACTCATTTTTTATTCATTTTTGCAAAACCATTAAATACGGGTTTAATTTTTACCTCATTTTTACCATTTTTTTGCAAAAAGATTAAAAATAGGTTAAAATTTTAACTAAAATATTTGGATTATACGAAATTAGGCTTCACCTTTGAATTGTAATCAAGCATTTTTTACTCTTAAACAATCTCCCACATGAAAAAAACTATCCTAACAGCCATTTTCGCCGCAACAGCCTTTTGTGGATTTTCCCAAGAAAAAGAAGCGGACGCTCCTAAGTTTTCTTTTTCAGGCTACATTGATTCATACTATATGTTGAATTTCAATAGCCCGACAAGTAGAAGTAATCTAGGTGCTTCTGGATACGAAAGAGCTTTCGACCAGAAGTCAAATCAATTTTCATTAGGACTTGTTCAGACAAAATTTGGATACGCTACTAAATCAGCTGATGTAGTAGTGGATTTAACATTTGGACCTAATGCAGACTTAGGTCAATATGGTAACGTGATCGGACCTTTGGGTGCAGGTAAAGCTTCAACTGCTTTGGCCATCAAACAAGCTTACTTTAACTGGAAAGCTAGTGATAAATTTACATTAACGGTGGGACAATTCGGAACACATATCGGATACGAAGTAATCGATGCGCCTATCAACTACAACTATTCACTTTCCAACCTATTCAATAATGGACCGTTCTACCACATTGGTGCTAAAGCGAATTATGCCTTCTCTGACAAATTTTCTGCCATGGTTGGATTAGTCAACAATGTGGATAATTTAAATGATAATAACGCTTCTAAAGGCTTTATATACCAAATTTTCACCTCACCTGCAGCAGGTTGGAACTTATATATCAATGGAATCAGCTCGAATGAATCAGCTCCATTATCTAGTGGAAAAGATGATACTGGCAGCTATAACTTACTGGATTTAACAACATCTTACCAAATCACTCCTAACTATTTATTAGGCGTAAATGCAGCATACGGATCACAAACTGGTGATTTCCAAGGTGGCGGATCTGTAGGAAATAGCAAATCATGGGGTGGAGTGGCTTTATACTCTAACTATGCATTCACTGATAAATTTAGTTTAGGTGGTCGCTACGAAGTTTTTGACAATACATCTGGTGCTCGTGCTTTACGTAAAGCGGATGGTACTGGGACTGATGTAAGTTCTCTTACCCTAACGGCTACATTCACAGCTGCAGAAGGTCACTTATTGATTAAACCAGAATTACGTTCTGATTCATACCATTCAGCTCAATTTGTAGACGGCGATGGTAAAGATCAAAAATCACAAACAACCTTAGGATTGCACTTCATCTATAAGTTTTAATTTATTCACACTTAACGTTTAATTATATGACGACTCAAAAACCAACCTGGATCCCGTTATTAGTTTTATTAGCGGTTGCAGTCCTAGCACTGTTTACAACTTCAGTTCCTGGCACAATGCCTACAGATGGTCTTGACACGGGCGATACGGCCTGGA
>CAIVPV010000317.1 GCA_903907915.1 uncultured Cytophagaceae bacterium | reverse complement strand
GGTGATGAGGGACGTTTACCAAAGGCTGTAGAGAAAAATACCGCCGGTATCGCCATCCAAAAATATTTAGCTTTCATCGGTCGCGAAGACCAAGGTTTCGAGCTTTCCTTGCACAAGGATATGCCCTTAGGCTCGGGTTTAGGTTCCTCTGCGGCATCCGCCGTAGCGGGCGTTTTTGCGGCAAATGAACTAATGGGCCGCCCGCTATCCACAAAAGACCTCTTGCCCTTCGCGATGGAAGGCGAGCGCGTCGCCTGCGGCTCCGCGCATGCGGACAACGTGGGTCCATCGCTATTAGGCGGCTTTATTATCATTCGTTCTTACGATCCTTTAGATATCATTCAAGTGCCTGTTCCTGCAGATTTATATGCGAGTATCGTTCACCCACAAATTGAGGTGAATACGAAAGATGCCCGCGGAATTTTAGATAAAGAGATTTCTTTATCAACCACCATCACCCAAATGGGTAACGTAGCCGGGCTCGTAGCCGGTCTCTTATTGCCAGATTATGACTTAATCGGACGTTCCCTCGTGGATGTGATTATCGAGCCGTCACGCGCCATCTTAATACCTGGTTTCGCGGAAGTAAAAGCTGCTGCGATTGCGAATGGAGCGTTAGGTTGCTCGATTTCTGGCTCAGGCCCCTCTCTTTTCGCCTTATCAAAAGGCGAAGAAACCGCTCAAAAAGTAGCTAAAGCCATGGCCGCTGAATTCGCTGCTCTAGGCATAGGTTCTGAGCAATATGTCTCTCAAATCAATCAAAAAGGTCCTGTTATCTTAGCTGATTAGGCTTTAGGATGCGCTTGAAGGTAGATTGCCTTCATTTTTTCCATCGAATTATGGGTATAAACCTGTGTCGCCGCTAGATTAGCATGACCTAATAACTCTTTAATAGCATTTAAATCTGCCCCTCGATTCAATAGATGCGTAGCATAGGTATGTCGTAAAACGTGTGGCGACAACTTTTCTAGTTGGCTAAACTCCCCTAGATTTTTTTTAACTAAACGTTGAACAAACATTGGATATAGCGGATCACCTTTGTCTGTGAGTAATAATTGGGAGTTTTCGAAGGTGCAAAAGCCCCGATAAGCCTGGATAAGCTCTATTAAAAGCTGTGGAATCGGAATAACACGTTCCTTATTGCGCTTACCAATCACTCGAATCGTTTTTGCCGCTAGATTAACCTGACTATTCTGTAAAGAAATTAATTCCGCTAGTCGAATTCCAGTGCCATACAGTAAAAATAGGATGAGTTCGTCTCTAGCTTCGCTGAAATTACTGGCTATTTTTCGGTTCTCCACCAAGTTTTCCATTTCAGATTCCCGAACAAAGTGCGGCAATTTCTTCGTGGTTTTCACCATTCGGATGGATGTCATGGGATTCTCAGCCACTTTTCCGCTTCTCAATAGGTATTTATAGAAGGTACGCAAGGTGGCTAATTTGCGGTTTATACTCCGGTTTTGTATCGTATCGTCAGATAGACTAATGAGCCATTTACGTACATCTAACGCTTGAACCTCTAGGAGTCCCCGCGGTTCAACAAAAGCGATAAATTGCTCTAAATCAGTGGAGTAGGAGGTAATCGTGTGCGGGCTGAGACGCCTTTCTATGGACAGGTGGTCCAAAAAAAAATTGACTAATTCACGATTCATGATCGAAATTAGTCAATTCCTGTAAAGAATTTATAGGAAATTAGTTATTAATATTTCCGTAAGTGATCTGCTTGTAAGCAGCACGAATCATTTCTTTACGACGACCTATAGAAGGTTTTTCGAAAGCAGATCTTCTACGTAGTTCTTTAACTACTCCTGTTTTTTCAAATTTCTTCTTAAAGCGCTTTAAAGCTTTATCAATTGATTCGTTCTCTTTTATTGAAATAATTAACATTTTATTTTGTCTGTTTTTTTAAATTGTGTGCAAAGATAATCATATTTTTTTGATGCGCAATAGGTGAATCGATTATTTCAATGAATGTTTTTACCTATTTTTGTTCTTTCAATTTAAAGAATTTTATGTCAGACTTTTCCCGGACAACGGTTACCGCAGCGTTAATTTATGCGAATGGACCCATACACATTGGTCATTTAGCCGGTTGTTACTTGCCAGCAGATATCTATGTTCGGTATTTACGACTACAGAAAAAGGACGTAATTTTCGTGTCTGGAACAGATGAACATGGGGTTCCTATTACGATTAAGGCAGCTAAAGAGGGAAAAACACCTCAACAAGTGGTTGATTATTATTATACAGAAATCAAAGATTCTTTCGAGCAATTTGGCATATCCTTTGATATATATGGTCGTACTTCTGATCCTATACATCACGAGGTTTCCCAAGAGTTCTTTTTGAAATTATACAAGGAAGGGAAATTCATAGAGGAAGTAACGGAACAATTCTACGATGAAGAGGCCAAACAATTCTTAGCGGATCGCTACATCACAGGAGATTGCCCGTCTTGCAAGCAAGCTGGCGCCTATGGTGATCAGTGTGAAAAATGTGGAACGACGCTTTCTCCGACTGAATTATTGAACCCTAAATCGGCATTGAGTGGATCTCAGCCAGTATTAAGGCCTACCAAAAACTGGTTTTTGCCCTTAGATAAATGGCAGCCAGAATTAGAAAAATACATTGCCTCACATCCGGAATGGAAATCGAATGTGACTGGACAAGTGAAGTCATGGCTGCAAGAAGGTTTGAAACCTCGTGCCATGACGCGTGATTTAAACTGGGGTGTGCCTATTCCTTTGCCCGATACGGACGGGAAAGTGCTTTACGTATGGTTTGATGCTCCCATCGGTTATATCTCCATGACGAAGCAATTAACGCCGGAATGGGAAACCTATTGGAAAGCGAAGGATAGTCGCATTGTACATTTTATTGGAAAAGATAATATTGTCTTCCATTGCTTGATTTTCCCAGCTATGTGTATGGCGCATGGAGGCTATCAATTAGCGGATCAAGTGCCGGCGAATGAGTTTATGAACCTTGAAGGGGATAAGATTTCGACATCACGCAATTGGGCTGTGTGGCTTCATGAATATTTAGTGGATTTTCCAGGGAAACAAGACGTCTTACGTTATGCGTTGACGGCGTCGAGTCCAGAAACTAAGGATGCGGATTTTACTTGGGCAGATTTTCAGACCAAAAACAACTCCGAATTAGTCGCCATTTTAGGTAATTTCGTGAATCGAGCCTTTGTTTTAATTGATAAGAACTTTAATTCAGTGGTGCCTCCGAAAGGAGAGGGCACTGGTTTAGAAGCTGATTTAATGGCAGCTATGGCTGAAATTCCTGCAAAATTAGAGACGGCTTTAGAAAATTATAAATTCCGCGATGCGCTTGTTTTAGCTCTGGAGATTGCCCGTTTGGGTAATAAGTATTTAGCAGAAGCAGAGCCTTGGAAGATAATGAAGGAAGATCCGGCTAAGGCAGGAACGGTCTTGAATTATGCGGTACAATTAGTGGCACAGGCAAGTATTGCCTTGGAGCCATTTATTCCATTCAGCGCCCAGAAATTGCGCTCAGCTTTAGGTATGACTAGTTTTGAGTGGTCGAGTTTGGGTGATTTCGAAGTGATTTCGGCAGGATCTGCTTTGCAGAATCCAGGTTTATTATTTGAGAAAATCGAGGATGAGGCAGTGCAAAAGCAAGTAGATAAATTAGTTAAAACAAAAACACAGATGGATTTAGCATCGAAATCGGTACCAGCCTTGAAAGAGACCATTGCCTTTGATGATTTTGCCAAAATGGATATTCGCATTGGTGAAATCATATCGGCAGAGAAGATGGAGAAGAGTAAGAAGCTATTGAAGCTTCAGGTGAATGATGGTTTTGTGACTAGGACGATCTTGTCTGGAATTGCGGAACATTTCGCACCAGAGGATTTGTTAGGTAAGCAGGTGACTTTTTTAGCTAATTTGGCTCCGCGTAAAATGATGGGAATCGATAGCGAAGGAATGATTCTACTGGCAGAAGATGCGGATGGAAGTCTCGCATTAGTGCAACCTAATAAGAAAATTTGGAATGGAGGAACCGTTAATTAGGCCTCTAAAACAGGACAGGGATTAAATAAAAATAAGGTCAGAAGAAACTTCTGGCCTTATTTGTTTAACCTCTAAACCTATTTAACTATGAAAATTTATACAAATATAATGCTTTTCTCCATATTTTATGAGTTTAGTGCAAAAAAAATAAAAAAAGGTGAAGTTAAAAACTTCACCTTTTCTGTTTACCTCTAAACCTATTTAACTATGAAAACTACTAACAATCTAATTATAACATCACAATCAAGTGCTCTTGTTGTTCAGAGCTATTATCGAAATTGATGTCGATAACGGGCTCCGTGCTAACAATAGACCAAACGATGTTGATCTTTTTTGCTGCTTGATTAATTTCCTTGATCCAGTTTAACGTATTACCGTCTGAAAAATTTTGTCCCTGCTCAGAAATAGTTTTGATGGTTTGGTTAAAAACCACTTTTTCTGTTTCAGATACCTTTAAGTATTGTGTCTTGTTATTTTGAAAATCTTCTAAAATCGATATTGTCAAACTCGCTGCGCTTGCACTCTTAACTTGAGCGTCTTTGCGAATCAATGAGGTGATCACTTCTGATAATGTTTCTGATTGTACTGATAAATCGTTTGAACGATTAAATGAACATGCGTTTTCTCCTGCTACCGCGACTAGGTTTAATCCAATTAAACAACTAGCTAATAATAATGTCTTCTTCATATTTTTGTTATATTTATTATCTAAATCAACAATGCAAAATTATTGCATTTTTTTAATATGACAAAACTTTATTTTAGTCTATTTTGGTGTTTAATTTTTCAATTATTCTGATTTGAGGCCTTAATTAAGAATAAAATGTATATATATTTAATATATACAAAATAATATTTGGCAT
>CAIVPV010000316.1 GCA_903907915.1 uncultured Cytophagaceae bacterium | reverse complement strand
CTGCCCAAAGAGCGCCGAAAGCATTCGAACTTGTGATTGTGATGTGTCTTGATACTCATCGAGCAAAACAACTTTGTACTTTGCGCGTTCTAGTTCGCACGCTTCAGGAAATCTTTCTGCTATCGCCTTTATCAACATCTTGATTAAGAGTGGAATTCGAGTGGAGAAGGCATCGAAAGCGTTCGAGGTGAATGGGAAAGGCTATCCAGCTGGATCTTATATCGTCAAAACAAATCAAGCTTTCCGTCCGCACGTAATCGATATGTTCGAACCGCAAGATCACCCGAATGACTTCCAATATCCAGGAGGCCCTCCAGTTCGTCCCTATGACGCCGCTGGCTGGACGCCTGCTTACACAATGGGCATTCAGTTCGATCGGATTTTGGAAGAAGTAAACGGTCCATTCGAATCGGTACCTTACGGCGAATTACAAAAAGCGAAACCAGCCTTTGCAACCGGAGCTTATTATTCTTTCTCCACTTCAGATAATGCGTCATTTACTTTATTGAATGACCTATTAAAGGCGGGCGTAGAAGTGTCGAAAAATGCGTCGGCTTTTTATGTGAAGCACAGTGTGGCTGCAGCGGAAATTCTAGCGAAAGCATCAGTGAAAACGCAGGCACTAGCTACTTTACCTGCAACGGTATCGGCTAAAGTGGGAACGAAAAGAGTGGGTCTTTGGGACACGTATGGTGGATCGATGCCATCGGGTTGGTTGCGTTGGATTTTAGAACAGCATCACTTTGACTTTAAGTTAGTATATGCGAAAGAGATCGATAAAGGGGGCTTGCGTTCAAAATTTGATGTCTTGATTTTTGTCAAAGGAGCCATTCCAGGCTTAAGACCTGAGCCTGTAGGCGAATGGGATGAGAAAGAGCCGGTAGAGGCAGATATTCCAGCGGAATTCCACGAAACGATGGGTAAAATTACGGTCGCAAAATCAGTTCCTGCGCTACGTGCTTTCTTAGAAGAGGGTGGAGATGTTATCACCATTGGTTCTAGTGCGAATTTGGCCTATCACTTAAATTTACCAGTAAAGAATGCTTTAGTAGAGATGGTGGCAGGAAAAGAACGTAACTTGCCGGGGGAGAAATTCTACATTCCAGGCAGTGTAATGCAAGTGACGGTGGATCAAAGTATGCCAGCTAACTGGGGAATGGCGCCTAAAGCAGATGTCATCTTTGCAGCTAGCCCGGTATTTAAATTATCGCCTGAGTCTATTTCGCACGGTGTGCTGACGCCACTTGCTTGGTTTGCTACAGAGAAGACTTTGCGCAGTGGTTGGGCTTTTGGCCAGGCTTATTTGCAAGATGGCGTAGCTGCTTTCCAAGCAAAAGTAGGCAAGGGGAATTTATTCGTGTATGGACCTGAGGTTACCTTTAGAGGCCAAACACACAGTACATTTAAAGTAGTATTTAATCAATTATATGAAAACAATCGCTAAGATTTTAGGGGGCTTTATCGTCCTTATTGTTATCCTTTTAGTTTTAGTTTGTGAAAAAGACAGACCGGTAGAAGAGTTAATTCCCTTGTATGCTAACCAAGATTCGAAATTCATGCCCATTCTAGGCATGAAGGTGCATTACCGGGATGAGGGTGTCGCAACAGATACCTTGCCCCTGATTTTATTGCACGGGATGTCGTCGTCTTTGAATACGTGGGATAGTGTGGTTATCGCATTGAAGCCCCATAGACGTGTGATTAGTCTTGATTTACCAGGTTTTGCCTTAACTGGACCGTCTCCAGAGAACCAGTATAACTTCCCCTATTATTCGAAGTTCATTGATTCCTTTGCCACTCGCTTAAAAATTAAGCGATTCATTTTAGCGGGGAATTCAATGGGCGGTGCGATCTCTTGGAATTATGCGCTACATAATCCATCTCGCCTAGCTAAAATGATCTTGATTGATGCCGCTGCTTATCCGAAGAAAGGGGAGAGTGGTTCACTTGGATTTATGCTTGCCTCGACTCCAGTGATTAATAATTTACTATTGTATGCCACACCAAAAGCTTTAGTGCGCAAGAGCCTTGAAACAATTTATTTTGATCAAGCTCGTGTGACGGATGCGCAAGTGGAACGTTTTCACGACGTTGCTATTCGGGAGGGGAATAGAGAAGTAGCTCTTCAAATTTTCAAAGGGTCCTTTAAAGGGGGCAAACTTGAAAGAATTAAAGAAATCAAAACACCTACCTTAATTTTGTGGGGTGACCACGATAACGTTATTGGGGTAAATAACGTGGAGAATTTCTTGAAGGATATCCAAGGTAGTAAATCGGAGGTTTATAAAAACGTGGGCCATGTGCCTATGGAGGAGGTGCCTGGAAAGGTAGCCTCGTCTATTTTGGGATTTGTACAGTAAATGAAGAAACTCTTTTTATTACTTTTATGTAGTTTCTATTTGCCAGCACAGGATCTAGGCAGAGGAATTAACTTAGGTAATATGTTCGAGGCACCCAGCGAAACAGCCTGGGGGAATCCGTTTAAGGAAGAGTATATTTCCAAAATTGCTGAGCAAGGTTTCAAGCACATTCGAATGCCTATTCGCTGGGATGTGGCAGAGCGAACCCAGCTTACTGCGCCATATACGGTGAATCCAGCCTTTTTAGCTCGGGTTAAATCAGTGGTCGATTTGGCTATTTCTAAGAACATGTATGTGATCATTAACATGCATCACCATGACGAGATCTTTGTGAATCCGGAGGCAGTGAAGCCTCGATTTCTGAGCCAATGGACGCAGATAGCCACCTACTTTAAGGGCTATGATAATCACGTATTGTTTGAAGTATTAAATGAGCCGCATGATGCACTTACTCCAGCTCTTTGGAATGGGTATTTTGAGGAGGCTTTGGCAGAAATTAGAAAGACAAATCCGACTAGAAAGGTGCTAGTGGGAACTGCTTCGTATGGTGGTCTGGCTGGCGTGAAGGATTTAGTGCTTCCGAATGACCCTAATTTAATCTTAAGCGTTCATTATTATGACCCCTTTAATTTTACCCACCAAGGGGCAGATTGGGCAGGAAATAAAGATAAGTACTTGGGTACGAAATGGGAGAATTTGACTTGGGAGCGAGAACAAATCATCGCGGATTTTGCTTATGCGATTAAATGGGCGAAAGATAAAAATATGCCTTTGCACGTGGGGGAGTTTGGGGCGTATGAAAAGGCAGATCTGGAGAGTAGGGCTCAATGGACGAATTTTTTAGCGCGTTGGTTTGAATCGCAAGGTTTGAGTTGGGCGTATTGGGAGTTTTCGGCGGGTTTTGGCATTTATAATCCTACGACCAATACCTATAAAACGGCTTTAGTAGATG
>CAIVPV010000315.1 GCA_903907915.1 uncultured Cytophagaceae bacterium | reverse complement strand
TAAGCGCTATATACATTCGCTTCTATCTGTCTTTCTAACGCCCCATCCTCCTCATTTTGAATTTGCCCTGGCATAAAAAATCCAGCATTGTTGATGAGTATGTCGATGGATTTTGTTTGGCCTAAAACCCATCCTGCAAAACCCTGGCATTCCGTTTTTTCACTTAAATCAGCCACATAGGTTTTTAAAAAGGACGAATTTAATTCTGCTGAGAGTGCGTCCAATTTTTCCTTATTTCGAGAACAAGTAAACACGGCAAAACCTTCCTGTAAGAATTTTTTTACCAAAGCTTTACCAATTCCCTGGCTACCGCCACTAATTATAACCGTTTTGTTCATTATCTTTGAAGAATATCGATGTGTAATATACCAATCAGATGTCAAAATTAGGCAAATATTTAATCTTCCTGGGTAAGCTTTTTACAAATCCAGAAAAATTTCGGGTTTATCTTGCCTTGACATTTCAAGAATGTGTCGACATTGGAATTAATTCCGTTCTGATTGTAGCCATAGTTTCTACTTTCTTAGGTGCTGTAACCTGCGTTCAAACAGCGGCTAACATGGACAATCCCTTCGTTCCACAATACATTATCAGTTTAATTGTGCGTGATTCTACGATTTTAGAAATGGGACCCACGATAACGTGTGTTGTTTTAGCGGGTAAGATTGGTTCTAATATCGCGGGTCAATTAGGTACGATGCGGATTACGGAACAAATCGATGCCTTAGAGGTGATGGGAATTAATTCACGGTCTTATTTAGTATTGCCTAAAATCATCGCAGCGATTATTACTTTCCCCATGTTAGTTACCTTAGCTTGTTTTCTTGCCATTTATGGCGGGTATTTAGCAGGGTGGTTAACAGGATCAATCTCTCCACAAGAATACATTCACGGTTTACAATTCCAATTTAAAGGGAACTATATGATTTTTGCATTGACGAAATCGGTGGTGTTTGCCTTTTTAATTGTAACGATTTCAGCCTTTAAAGGCTTCCATACGAAAGGTGGAGCTTATGAAGTAGGCACTTCGAGTACGGCAGCGGTGACGAATTCGTGTATCGCCATTTTGATTGCTGATTATCTTTTGGCCCAATTATTAGTCGGCTAAATTCTCTCAATAAATACGTTTGTTGTTAAAATGGAGCTAGCCGCTCCACGGTATGATCCGTAAACAGGCGTGATTTCCTCCGGTAAACAAGAGGCCGCTAATGGAATGTGATTCCCAGAAACCACTTCATGCTGAGTCGGATCATATCCTCTCCATCCGCCTCCAGGTAAATATACTTCTACCCAGGCATGCAAATGATGGGTTTGATTAGGAAGGTCCACAGGTGCAACTCCGATATAATACCCAGAAACAAAGCGTGTCGCTAGTCCCATTGCACGGCATAAAGCAGAAAACAAGACGGCATAATCGCGGCATGATCCCTTGCGATTGATCATCGTAAACTCGGGAGTATTCGGTACGCCTTCTTCTCTAATTTCGTAAGCAAAATTACTGGAGATGAATTCGTTAAGAGCGGAAAGGTAGTCGGAGGTGCTATAGCGTGCTCCTGAGGCAATTTGACGAGCCATTTGCTCCACATTCGGGGTAACGCCTTCAAGACCTAAATAGGGACTTAAGGTTTTTTGGTAAGAATTAGAATAGGTGATAGGCAGAGTCTTGCTTTCAAAGGGGAAGTAGACGAAATCAAAGGGATTGAATTCCGTCGTTTCTACCGTCGTCTGTACCTCGATGGATAAAAAGGAGGTAGGCTCTTTAAAAAATAGAATATTTTGAATGTTACCTTCCGGATCTAAGTTTTTAGAAGTTTGAACTGGAGCCGGATCAATCTGTATTTTAAATTCCTGAACGGATAATAAGGCACTTTTTCTGGGGTGTAAATAGAGAATATGGGGGTCCAAAGTGACCGCCTCACTATAATCATATCTCAAATTATGTTGGATGCGTGCGATCATTTCGGTATTGAAATTAAATCTTTCATCCATCCTTCATCGATTCCTGCCAGCGATTTCCGCAATGCTTCGTTCCAATCATCGGAGATGGCTTCCATATCTTCTTTGTACAATCTGATTTCCTTCGCCTTAAAACTATTCTTTTCGTAAACGACCACATCAATGGGATAATCGACATCGTTAGCGCTCACTTGAGTTGCGTCAAAAGAAAGAAAACCCATTTTTAGTGCCTCTTTTAAGGAGGTTTCATGTGTTAGATTTCGATTTAATAAGGGTTTTCCGTAATTCGAATTACCAATAATCTGGTATTTTAAACCTTCATTAATCTCGATCCAATTGCCTTCCGGAAAAATCAAAAACAGTTTATGCTCGGTATCTTTTGGCATTTGTCCTCCTACGATGGCATGCAAATTAAAGGCATATCCTTCTTTTTCCAGCGTTTCGCGGTCTTCTGCAGCTACTTGTTTCAGTTTTTGGCCAAATGACGTAGCCGCCTGAAACATATAATCGTAACTTTCTTCTTCGTCTACTATGGCTTGATTAAAATAGGTTACCGCTTTATCACGAACAGACCGCAATCCAGCGGTCATAATAAAAAGGGAGTGATTGTTAATCTCGTGAATAGAGATTTTTTTATTCGAATATACCTCGTTTCCAGCTGTAATACGGGTATCTGCGATAGCAATTAATCCTTCTTTAACGGTAATTCCTAAACAATATGTCATATAATGAGGGGGGCAAATGGAAGCGCAATATTACACTATTTATTTGAAAAGCAGGGTTTAATTGACCGGTTTCAGGTCAAAATAGGTGTTATGGATAGTCTGTCCGATATCGTTATTCGAGATTTGGAAATCATCTAAATATTGATGCAAACCGGTAGTTAATATGTCTTCGATTTCTGTGAATTGAACCTCAGATAAAATTTTAGACAATTTTTTCTCTGCTTGGTTCGAATAACCATGGTCGAAGGAGGTGCCCGAAATCGCATAAAGGGATTGCTCGGCTTCAGTTAAACAATGCACCACTGAACGCGGAAAACCCTTGTCCAAAATTAAAAACTCCACAATATTCGTTGGGTTCACCACTTTGTATTGCTGGCGGAACATATTATAGGCAGAAACGGATTTTAATACGGAGGACCAAAGTAACAAGTCTAAAGGCGAACCCACAGAATCTACATTGGGTAAAAGGGTGAAATATTTGACATCTAAAAAGCGAGTCGTCTTGTCCGCTCGTTCTAATAATTTTCCTAATTGACCAAAATGCCAACCTTCTCCTCGTGTTATTGTCGAATCCACAATCCCATAAAATAATTGACTGCCGGATTTAATTTCTTCTAAAAAACCTTGGTAGCGCGCAATTTCCCAATTCTTACTTCCCTCCACGCGGTCTTTTACTTTCCAATAGATTTGGTTGACATATTCCCACATCTCCTTTGAAATACTCTCTCTAATTGTGCGGGCATTCTCGCGTGCCGAATAGAGGCAGGACAAGATGGAGTTCGGGTTATTCTCATCAAATGTCATGAAATACAAGACATTCTCTCGGTTAGCTTCTTTATAATGCTCAAAGAAATTATAATGATCCGCAGTCGCCACAATTAATGGCTCCCATTGCTCTGGGACATTAGGAGGTAAATCTAAAGCGAGGTTGAAATTCACCGAGATAAAGCGGGCATAATTGTCAGCTCTCTCGATATACCTGTTCATCCAAAAGATGGAATTGGCTACACGACTTAACATAGGCTATAAATTTACTAGTAAATGCTTGATATTCTAAAATTAGGATTTTTTTTCAGAGTGAGGCATGAGACGGTCCTTTTTTGTATTTTTGTCTTTTAAATCGACAGAAAAATCCACATGTTTTATCAAATTTTCATAAAACCATTCTTTTTCTTATTCAATCCTGAACGCGCACATTACGTGGCGACTGATTTGATTCGCTTTGCCTTGCGCATTCCGGGCATGTCGTTCTTGTTTAAAGTTTTGTTTCAAATAGAGGATAAGCGCCTAGAGCGAACGGTTTTTGGACTACATTTCCCTAACCCGGTGGGATTAGCTGCTGGTTTTGATAAAAATGCTGAATTGATAGATGAATTTGCTGAATTAGGTTTTGGCTTTATTGAAATAGGAACGGTAACACCTAAGCCACAAGATGGAAACCCTAAACCACGATTATTTCGTTTGTTAGAAGATGAAGGGATTATCAATCGAATGGGTTTCAATAATGAGGGACTTGATGCGATAAAAGCACGATTAGGAAAACGTCGTTCGAAGGTGATTGTGGGCGGGAATTTAGGGAAGAATAAGGTGACGCCGAATGAGTTAGCGGATGATGATTATTGCCAAGGGTTCGAAGCCTTGTATGAGGTGGTCGATTATTTCGTGGTGAACGTAAGCTCGCCTAATACACCTAATCTTCGGGCATTGCAGGAGAAAGAGCCTTTGAAAAAATTACTACAAACCCTCCAAGATTTAAATGCGGCGAAACCCGCTCAGAAACCAATTTTATTAAAAATCGCCCCAGATTTAAGCAATGATCAATTAGATGATGTGATTGAAATTGTGTTAGAAACTAAGTTAGCAGGCGTAATTGCTACGAATACAACCTTGTCTCGCGAAGGATTGCAATCATCGCATCGACCAGAAACGGGAGGATTAAGCGGAAAGCCTCTGACTAAACGTTCCACAGAAGTGGTGGCTTATTTACATCAAAAATCAAAGGGGCAATTCCCTATCATAGGAGTGGGTGGTATTCACTCGGGAGCAGATGCCGTGGAGAAATTAAAAGCCGGTGCCGCACTTGTACAAATCTATTCGGGCTTCATATATGCAGGTCCGGGTTTGATCAAAGAAATTAATAAAGAAATTATAGCAGCAGGACTGTAAATTTCATTTTGTAAATCGGATCAAAAAAGCGAAATTTATAAGATTAACTCCTTGTTCCCTCCATGGCAAAAAAGATTAGTAACACTACAAGCACTTTACAACTTAATTTTGAGCAAGATAAGCCCAAAAGAAAAATGGACGGCGCTGTTTTATATCGCTTTCAGTTAATCATTGCAGCGTTTTTATTTTTGATTGGAACTTTGTTACTGGTTTCTTTTGGTTCAAGTTTCTTTGTCGGAGTTTCAGACCAAAGTGAAGTAGAACGTGGCGTGGTGGATACGATTCAAGGATCCGATATTCCGATTAAAAACTTAGCCGGATTATTAGGGGCTAAAATTGCCCACTTCTTTTTGTTCAAGACTTTCGGGTGGTCCACCTTGTTATTAATTCCCTTATTCTATCTATCAGCCCTAAAAGTAGGCTTTAAAAAAGAAATCTATTCTTTAGAGCGCATATCGTGGCAAGTGTTATTCTACATCTTGTGGTTTAGTTTACTAGCCGGATTTTTTGTTTTCTCATTAGATCTACCGCATTCGATAGGTGGAGGTGTGGGCTATTTTATAAATGAAAAACTATACCAGTTATTAGGCTATTTATCCATTTTCGTGATTGGATTTGGCGGATTTGTCTTCCTGGTTTTATTTTATCAATTGAATCCCAAGAAGGCTTCAGTACCAGCTCCAGTTACAGCTGAAGAAGAGGATGAGGTGGAGGAGAGCCTATTTATGGATGAAGATGGTCCGGCTATTCATGTGGATAATGATGATTTGGAGGAATTCAGACCGCTTGTTCCTCCCGTGGTGGAAGAAGAAGTAGAGCCTGAGCCTATCGTGGAGATAACAGCTATTGAACAGGAAAAGAAAGACGAGGAAAAGAAAGAAGATGATCTGGACTTTACCTTTAAAGTGGCGGGTGTCGCAGATGAGGTGATCGAAGAAGAAGCGACACCGGCGTCTAGAGAATTAAAAGCAAATGATTTAGTGGAGCAGTTTGGACTATATGATCCCACAGCTGATTTACCTAATTATCAGTTTCCCACCATCGATTTATTAAAGGAATACGACCAAAAGAACCAAACATCGCAAGTGACGATGGATGAGTTGAAGGCGAATAAAGAGAAGATCGTAGAGACTTTATTGAATTACGGGATCGGGATTCAGAAGATCGAAGCCACGATCGGGCCCACTGTTACTTTGTATGAAATTGTTCCTAAAGCCGGCGTTCGGGTAAGTAAAATCACATCCTTGGAGGATGATTTATCCCTTTCTTTAGCTGCCATGGGCGTTCGTATTATCGGTCAAATGCCGGGTAAAGACACCATCGGTATCGAGGTGGCGAACAAGAATCGTGAGATGGTTCCTGTGCGTGCGGTGATCGGTTCGGAGAAGTTCCAAAAATCGACCTTCGATTTGCCTATCACTTTAGGTAAAACGATTTCGAATGAAATTTTTGTGGCGGATTTGGCCAAAATGCCTCACCTCTTAATGGCAGGAGCAACCGGACAAGGTAAGTCAGTGGGGTTAAATATGCTCTTGACTTCTTTGATTTACAAGAAGCACCCAGCCACCTTAAAGTTTGTTTTAGTCGATCCGAAGAAAGTAGAATTATCACTCTTTAATAAATTAGAGCGTCACTTCTTAGCTTGTCTTCCTGATTCCGCCGAAGCCATTATTACCGATACGAAAAAGGTCGTAAATACCTTGAATTCACTTTGTAAGGAGATGGATTTGCGTTACGATAAGTTGAAGGATGCGGGTTGTCGTAACATTAAGGAATACAATACGAAATTTATAAACCGTCGCTTGAATCCGAATGAGCATGATTTTATGCCTTACATTGTTCTTGTGATCGATGAATTAGCCGATTTAATGTTAACTGCGGGTAAAGAAGTAGAGCACCCTATCGCTCGTTTAGCTCAATTAGCCCGAGCGATTGGTATTCACTTAGTGGTGGCCACACAACGTCCATCTGTGAATGTTATTACCGGTACTATTAAGGCAAATTTCCCGGCACGTCTTTCGTTTAAGGTGATGTCTAAAATTGACTCTCGTACCATTCTAGATGCTAGTGGTGCTGATCAGTTAGTGGGCATGGGCGATATGTTATTGTCCATGGGTTCAGAAGTCATTCGTTTGCAATGTGCTTTCGTTGATACTCCTGAAGTGGAAGATATTTGTGATTTCATCGGAAATCAACAAGGTTATACGTCGGCCTATTTATTACCTGAGCCGGATTCGGAGGAGATGGGTGGACAAGATCGTGGAGATTTTGATCCAAGTGATCGCGATTCCTTCTTTGATGATGCGGCTCGATTAGTTGTGATGCATCAACAAGGAAGTACCTCATTAATCCAGCGTAAATTAAAGTTAGGCTATAACCGGGCGGGTCGATTAATCGATCAACTAGAGGCGGTCGGAATTGTGGGTTCATTTGGTGGTTCTAAAGCCAGAGAAGTATTAGTTAAGTCTGAAACAGAATTAGAAGAGATTTTGAAAAACTTATAATATGAAAAAGGTCATCTTATTATTTTGCTTAAGTTTTAGTGTTTTTGCTCAATCAAATAAGGCCGTGAGCTTGATTGATGGGATGCAAAAAAAGTACAAGGCGATGGGCTCGTTCTCTGCTAATTTTACTTATCAAACAGAAGGTGCAGCCACCATGACCGGATCAATTACCGTTAAAGGAACTAAGTTTCGCCTAAAGACGGCGGGTCAAGAAATTTTCAATAATGGGAAAGAAGTAGCCACTTATATTAAGGAAATCAACGAGGTGAATATCTCGAGTTTTGATCCATCCGAAGGCGACTTGAATCCAGCTAAAATTTACTCATTCGATAAGAAGGCGTATAAGATTTCTTTGAAAGGTGAATCCGCGGGCATTTCCACGGTTGAATTAGCTCCCGTAGCCAAAGGCACACAAGTGAAGAGTATCGCCTTAAAAATCAACTCTAAAGACCTTTCAGTTAATGAATGGACGATCATCAATAAAGCAGGAAAGAAACAGTTGTTTAAGGTGTCTAAATTAAACGCCAAAGTGAATGCGGATGACAAAGTATTCAACTTCGATAAGAAAGCATTTCCAGGTGTAGAAGTAAACGATCTTCGCTAATTAAAAACCTATTAAACAAAAAAGGCTCTTCAATTGAAGAGCCTTTTTTTATGCTTTTAAAAGATTATACCGTTTGCAAAATCAATTGCTTCATAATCTCTAATCCATCCGTATTATTCAAATCTGGATCTGCAGCTCTTTCCGGGTGAGGCATTAAACCGAACACATTTCTACCCTCATTACAGATACCAGCTATGTTTAGTAGACTGCCATTGGGATTAGATTCCTCTGTCACTTGGCCATTCTCATCGCAATAATAGAATAAGATTTGATCGTTCGCTTGTAATGATGCCAATGTTTTCTCATCTGTAAAATAACGACCTTCAGCGTGCGCGATAGGTATTTTATAGGCTTTATTTGTATCTAATTCTTGGGTTAACAATGAATTATTCGTCGCTGCTTTTAAGTAAATATTTTTAGAAATAAATTTCTGAGAACTATTTCTTAATAAAACGCCGGGCAACAAATGCGCTTCCACTAAAACTTGGAATCCATTACAAATACCCATTAAATAGCCACCATTTTTTGCATGCTCGATCACATGGTCCATAATAGGGGAGAAGCGAGCAATCGCACCTGAGCGCAAGTAATCTCCATAGGAGAAACCACCCGGTATGATAATGAAATCACAGTTTTGTAGATCAGTCTCTTTATGCCAAAGTTTAACAGCCTCGTGGCCTAAACTTTGAATAACTCCGACTGTATCATCGTCACAATTAGATCCCGGGAATACTACTACACCAAATTTCATATATTCTTTGCTATTATCTGGAGCAAAAATACGGTTTTTGAATGAAAAATGCAGACGCTTCTAGGCATTTATTTTACCCAAAAACCTAAGCGCAAGCCAGCTTTTGTTTCGAATCCATTTTGACCTATCCCAGCTTGGATGGAAAGGTCAAGATGAAAATGACTGTTGTAATTTCGCTGGATTCCCCAAACCCCTCCCGAATACAGATGAGTTGCTTCTTCACCTTTTGCAAAAACAAAAGACGGCTCCGCAAATAATCCAATATAATTCCCGGAGTAATTAGTGGAGAGACGTCCTTCGTCTCTCCGTTTAGGCAGATTGTAATAATGCCGGTATTCGCCTCTCAAGGAAAACAGTTTTGTTTGAAAACCATCCTTATTGCCATATCCCGTTAAGGATCCTATGGAAAATTTCAGCGAGTTGTTTTCTTTAACTAGCTTCTCGATTCCAATGGAGGGAGAAAGTAGCGAAAATGAATACAGGGGTTTTAATTCTTGGGCGCTAACTTGTAGCGCAGCAAATAGTAAAATTAGGGAAGAATAGAATTTCATCTTGTTGAGTTTAAAAGTTTAAAGAATAATACAGTCCATTTCTGCCGCGGCAAATAGCCTCACCCGTATTAAATTGCCAATTCAGAGGAACGTAATTGAAAGTCTCATCTATGACGGATTCAATTTTATAATCGTCTTGTGTAGAGGCAGAGTAATGTCTATAAAAGGAGGAATAATATTCAAGGAAATTAATATCTCCTTCCATTGACATGGCTGCGCTGCTATTTCCCCAATAGTAACTAAACCAGAAGCGTTGACGCCATTCATGCTTTACGCGGACTGCTAGTTTGCGATAGAATCCTAAATCCAATAGATATACCTCCGCTGTAAATCGACAGGTTCCTTGACCGGGGTTTTCATAGGTAACGGTATTACTCTCCGTACGGTTGAGGATTTTCAAGGTACCTGTTGGTTGAATGGAGGCCTTTGATTGGCTTTTATATACCTCGACATTAGCTACCTTTTCAGGGGCCATTAAAAAGCTCGCCTTGTTTTTCTCGAAGTCTTCTTTTCTGATTTGAAATACCTTAGAAGGACTTACTTGATAAACTAATTCGCCGATTTGAATAAGGCCATCTTTAGAAATCAATCGACTCAAAATGGCGTCATCTATGATAGGTTGTAGGGATTTTCCCTCGCCATCACCCACTAGCTGTAGCAGATGTTCATAACCTGTTAAGTCCCCGGTTTCTGCTAACTGCTGTAGTTTTAAAGAGTCGAGTTTATGCAGTTCTGTACTTTGCGATTCAAAAAACTGGATGTCCTGCAGGATAGATGGGTCTGCAGGATTTCGGTGTAAATTTTCCACATAAGCTTGGAAGGCGGATTGATCTGCAAAGGCCAAGAAACCATTGGCGTTTAACAGCGTAGGAGTCGTATTTGCTGGGGTGATTTCAACGGCTGGATCTTTCGTGCAAGAGGCAAAAAATAAAGTGCAGGCAAGGAATAGTGTCGCGATGTAGCTCGCGCAGAGGTTTTTCATTGTTTTAGTGGTTAAGTGTGATTACTGGGATAAAGGTAGATTAATCTTTGAGAGATCGATGCTAGCTCAGTGAGATTACCAAGTAACTGATAATCAAAAAACGGATCATTAGGAAAAGAAAAAGGCCGCGACTCTACGAGTCGCGGCCTTTCAGAACC
>CAIVPV010000314.1 GCA_903907915.1 uncultured Cytophagaceae bacterium | reverse complement strand
GCTATGGATGAAATATTTGGCCGTGAGAAATTCAGAAATGAGATTATTTGGACATACAGTGGTGGAGCAGTTCCGCTCAATGATTTCCCAAGAAAACATGACACCATTTTGAAGTATAGAAAAGGCGATACTCATATATTTAATACTCAGTATCGCCCATACAACGAATTAACGGCGAAGCGGATGCAGAGCGTACATAAGGGCGTGATGGTCGATGTTGATCGTGGAACTCCAGTCACGGACTGGTGGACGGACATAAAGGTTCCAACTGGTCCTGCTAATAAAGAAAAAATCGGTTATCCAACTCAAAAGCCAGAAGCACTTCTTGAGAGAATAATAAAAGTTTCAACCAATGAAGGCGATTTAGTAGCTGACTTTTTTGCTGGATCAGGAACAACTCCAGCAGTAGCTGAAAAATTAGGTCGTAGATGGATTGCTACGGATCTGGGTAAATTTTCAATCCATACAACCCGCAAGAGAATGATCTCAGTTCAAAGAGAGTTGAAAGCCTCAGGCAATGACTACCGAGCATTTGAAATTCTTAACCTTGGTCGCTATGAACGTCAGCACTTCGTGAATGTAAATGAGAATCTCCGCGAAGCTGATAAAGAAAAGCAATCAGAAGCCAAAGAAAGAGAATTTATCGATCTAATCCTGAAAGCGTACAAATCAGAGCACGCAGAAGGTTTCAAAACTTTTCAAGGAAAGAAAAGTGGTCGCCTTGTTGCTGTTGGTCCAGTAAATATTCCAGTGACGAGGCTATTTGTTGAAGAAATAATATTGGAATGTCGAGAAAAGAAAATTACAAGAGTTGACCTACTTGGATTTGAATTCGAAATGGGGCTTTTCCCAAATGTTCTCGATGAAGCGAGATCTAAAGGAATTGATATTTCACCAAAACATATTCCCGCTGAAGTATTCGATAAGCGAGCGGTTGAACGAGGACAAGTTTCATTCCACGATGTAGCCTTGATTGAAGTGAAACCACATGTTACAAAAAATATGGTTTCAATCGAATTGACCGATTTTTCAGTTTTCTATTCTCAAGACTCAATAGCGAACGCAGAATCGACATTAAAGGACAAGCAAAGCAGAGTTGTTGTTGATAAGGGTCAGATCGTAAAAGTAAGCAAAGATAAGAATGGCGTGGTTACACGCGAACAGCTGACTAAAAAATGGACAGACTGGATTGATTATTGGGCGGTAGATTTCAATTATGAAAGTAAAAAAGAAATCATTCGCCTAAAACGAGAAGAGAACGAAGTAGAAGAAGTTTGGACTGGCGACTATATTTTCGAAAATGAATGGCAATCATTTAGAACAAGACATGATCGCAACATAGATTTAAAGAGTGTTCCTATTGAATGCGCTAAAGGAATCCGAAAAATCGCTGTGAAAGTTGTCGATATCTTTGGTAACGACACTATGACTATTGTTGAAATTAACCTGGGGAATAAGTGAAATGGCGCTCCATCCTAATTTTCCATCCTCACCGCATGAAGAACTTGACCCAAGCATCAGATGGTTCCCCGCAGACGAGGCTCTAAGAGAAACAAGCGCAGATCGATTGATGCCACCTCTCGTGGCTGAGTTGAGGAAGAAAGTAAAAGAGTGGCGCGACAGTGACTATGTTGGTGCGAGTAAAACTTCATACTCTCTAATTAAGTGGTGGTTCGATACACCACACTTAAAGAAAAACCCTGATGGCACAGAAGGTTTGTTCAAGTACTACTTCGCACAACGTGAAGCAATTGAAACAATTATTTATCTACACGATGTGGTCGGTGTGAAAGATCGTTACGACTTAATGCGATTTGATTCCTCAGGAAATGTTCGCGCAAATATGTTTGACGAGAGTTGGGTTAGATACGTAGTCAAAATGGCAACAGGATCAGGAAAAACCAAGATCTTAAGTTTGGTGCTTGTCTGGAGCTTCTTCCACAAAACCTACGAAGAAGACTCTGATTTATCAAGAAACTTCTTAGTTATCGCGCCAAATATTATTGTACTGGATCGTATCTATAAAGATTTCCAAGGTCTAAGGATATTCCTGAAAGACGATCCAATGATTCCAGACAATGGATTTATGGATGCTAACTGGCGAGAAAGTTTTCAACTTACTCTGCACTTACAAGATGAAATTGGCTTCGTACCACCAACAGGAAATATTTTCTTAACTAATATTCATAGAGTTTATTCTGGTAATGAACATGTACCTTCAATGGAAGATGAAGATTTGATGGACTTTTTTCTGGGTCGCAAACCCGTTGGTGGTACCACTGATTCAAAAGTGGATCTCGGAGTCATCGTTCGAGATATTGACGAACTGATGATTTTGAATGACGAGGCTCATCATATTCACGATCCGAGCATGGCTTGGTTCAAATCAATCGAGGATATCCACAATCGATTACTTCAAAAAGGTGGAAAACTTTCACTTCAAATAGATGTTACAGCAACTCCTAAACACAGCAATGGAGCAATATTTGTTCAGACGATTGCGGATTACCCTTTAGTTGAAGCCATTTCACAGAATGTTGTCAAACATCCTGTACTTCCTGATGCCGTCAGCCGTGCGAAATTAGTTGAGAAAAAAAGTTCAAAATTTACAGAAAAATATGCTGATTATCTAAACCTTGGTGTCATTG
The DNA here is from genome assembly GCA_903907915.1 of uncultured Cytophagaceae bacterium. Lineage (GTDB taxonomy): Bacteria > Bacteroidota > Bacteroidia > Cytophagales > Spirosomataceae > Aquirufa. The sequence goes on along the minus strand of CAIVPV010000314.1, from coordinate 57 downwards.
AATGGCGAAAATCCTATGAAGAAAACATCAAGCTGGATAAAAAATCTATTTTATTTG
>CAIVPV010000313.1 GCA_903907915.1 uncultured Cytophagaceae bacterium | reverse complement strand
TCTAACCAAAGCAACCAGGTTCTCAAGAAACTTTTGTCTATCCCCGAAATAGGTGATATCGAGCCCGACGTATCTCCATCCATCGTCGCATAACCCACACTCGCCTCTGAACGATTTGACGTAGCTAATAAGAGTGCATTCTTAATATTAGCCAGCATCCAGGCACTGGGAGCGCGAACACGGGCTTGCACGTTTTGAAGTGTAATATCATCTTGTTCCCAGGTCAAAGGGCGACCAATAGCAGCTTCCACTAAATCGCGGTAGCCTTGCACAATCGAATCAATTTCTATCACATAATGCGTCGAACCAATCCATTCGGCTAATTCACGCGCAGAATCACGCGTATTTTGAGACGAATTAACGGTTCCTTGGTACATGGTCGTTAATAAATCTGCCATCACACGGTCTTTCGAACTTAATGGAACATAATCTAATTTAGCTTTCAAGCCTTCCCAGCCTAATTCCGCTATGGCATTTTGAATACTAAGCGAACAAAGCGAGGCGATGGCAGAAGAATCAGCACCACCAGAGAGAGATAAAACCCATCCCTGAGAGCGAGATTTGCGTAAATAATCAAATAAGCCTAAGGCTATTGAACGGGAAAATTCCTCTTCTTTTTTCGTAGAAGAACTTTCCCACGCAGGGATTTCTACAGCACTCACTTTATTTTCACTTGATAACTTAAGTTCAAAAACAACCACATCCTCTCCCTTATCCTCTCGGATAGGCAAGAATAATTCATGACTTATTAAGGATACATCCTGATAAGAAAAACGGGGACTTTGCTGTAAAATCTTACCTTCATAAGCAATATAAGCATCCCCATCAAAAATAATGCGACCCGCTTCATTGCCTAATAAATTAGCAAAGACATAGGCCCCATCGATGATTTTCGCACCTTCTAACACTAAGGATTTTCTTATTTCAGCTTTACCAAAAGCAAAATGAGAGGCAGTCGGATTACAAACCACCGAAACGCCACGCCGCGCTAAATCATAAGCAGGCCTATTGTCCCCTTCCCAGGCATCTTGGCATATCTCAATTCCAAGGGTAATACCAGCAAAATGAATTCGATAATCCCCTAAGGGTATATTATTATATTGGGTTCTACGTCCTTTTTTCCATGCTTTAAACCAACGTGGCTCATAATGAACTCCATCATCAGCTAAAAATTGTTTCGGAATCAAAGCCTGAACTTTGCCTCGCGCAATAATGGCAGATACATTATATAATTCGCTTTCAAAAGGTAAAGCTAAGCCTACAATTACTACTATTTCAGATGTTGAAGCTGCGATTAATTCCAGTGACTCCCACGATTTTTGTGCCGTAAAAGGCGCCAAAAACTGATCCTCGCAGCCATATCCGGAGATACACAGTTCTGGTAAACATAATAGAGCAGCGCCTTGCTCTTGAGCCTGAAAAACAGCCTGCAAAATTCGCTGGCGATTTCCCTCCCAATCCAATGGCAATTGATTCAGAGCACCTGCTGAAACGACTACTGCTTGTTTCATCTCGGTTTCTTTTTATTTTGATCAGCTCTGATATGCTTGTAACGTGGAGTCCACATCCAAGAAAAGGCCACATTAGGACGATAATAAGACACTCCATGGCGATGTTCTACTTTCACTCGACATGTTTTATAGGTACAACGCGCTGACCAACAAGCGGATAATAAACACAAGGTGCTTACAAGCCCGATAGCAATGAAAAAGCGATTTTTTTCGTTTGTTGGATTCATGGATTAGTTAAATTACGATTCTAGACTTAATTTTGGGATACAATTTTAAGTCCAAATGCAATCCGACCCCAAAGATATAAAAACCGACGTAAAAAGAACTGAATTTACGTATCCCGTGATGGAATCTTTTTACACCATTCAAGGGGAAGGTGAATACCAAGGCCATGCAGCCTATTTTATTCGTTTAGGCGGATGTGACGTAGGTTGTCATTGGTGCGATGTAAAAGAATCTTGGCCTATTGATACCCATCCTGTAAAATCCGTAGCTACTTTATTAGCGGAAGCAGTAGAACATCCAGGTCGCTTAGTGGTCATCACAGGAGGAGAACCACTAATGCACGATTTGGGCCCTTTAACAGAAGAATTAAAAGCAGCTGGATTTAGAACCCACATAGAAACTTCAGGCGTTGCATCTGAAATTACAGGTGTTTGGGATTGGATATGTTTCTCACCTAAAAAATTCAAGGCTCCTAACGCGGACATTTTGGCCATCACCAATGAATTAAAAGTGGTG
>CAIVPV010000312.1 GCA_903907915.1 uncultured Cytophagaceae bacterium | reverse complement strand
GGCCACACCAACTCGCCCAAAAATCAATCAACACATATTTCCCTCGAAGTGAACTCAAAGCCAAATTAGGCCCCTCAGGAGTAGCCAAATTAATCTCAGGAGCTAACGCTCCCTCAAAAACACCCTGCTGTAAACGTTGCAAGTTGTTGACGAATTGCTGCACCTGTGGATGAGCAGGTCTTGCCTTACCCAAGCGATCCGCGATTTCGGTTAACATAGCCATTTCCTTTTCAGCTGGCAAGAAATTAGTCGCCCAAAGCACCACTAAATTACTTCCCATGAGCGGAATCATTCCCTTTATCTTCGCCGTACTCGCCGCTTGAGCCTGGGTAAATGCTGCCTGAATTCGTTTTTCTTGTTTCTGATCGACTTGAATCTCTTGATTCCATTTCCGGACTTTTACTTCCATTTCCTTCGAAATAGCCATTAAATCCAGCATATATTTTACATTGGGATAATCCCCCTTCATCGTGAAATTTCCTTTACCCTCTTCGTCATTCACTCCATCCGCCACGATATCAATCGTCTCCCCACCTTCTAAAATGACCAACACTTTTTGGGGCTTAGGCGTGTCAAAGAAATTCACTAAATAGAACGCTCCTCGATCCTTTACCTGACCCTTAAAACTGACTTTATTCTGAGCAGATGGCGCAGCTGAGTCAATTTTAACACTCTTTCCTAGTTCATTAATGTATTCTAAATAGATCTTTTTCCCGGGAACGACCGTCTTAGCCTGAATACGTAACTCAAAGTTTTGAGCCTGTACCGCTGTCGCTAAAAATAAGATGAATCCGACTATTTTCATTTAGACTTTCGCTAATTCTTCTGACATTAATTGATTCACACGCTTCGGATCAGCCGTTCCTCTCGATTTCTTCATCACTTCACCTATAAACAAGGCGATCAATCCTTTTTTACCCTTTTGGTACTCTTTTACCTTATCAGGATATGCCGCAATGGCCTCCTGAACCCATTTTGTCAATTCATCCCCCGATTGCCCATGTAACCAACCCTGCTCCTCAACAATTTTTTCTGCTGATTTATCTGGGTTTTCGATGGCCAAAGGGAATAATTGATGAGCTGCTAAATTATGTGTTAATGTTCCTTTTTCTACTAATTCTACTATTTCTGCCAAAGCCTTAGGACTTAATTCAAAGTCGGTAATCGACTGATTTTTATCATTCAAATGTGACTTAACAGGCCCCATCAACCAATTAGAGATGGATTTATATGCTTTCGAATGTTGCGCGGTTTCCTCAAAATACAGCGCCATCTCCCGCGTATCGGCTAAGAAATGAGCATCATAAGCAGGTAAATGATAGTTCTTTATTAATTTTTGCTCCTGTTCCCAAGGCAAAAGTGGCATCGTTGCTTTTATTTCATTTAACCAAGATTCTGATATTTCTACAGGGGCTAAGTCGGGTTCAGGAAAATACCGGTAATCATTCATGGTCTCTTTCACCCGCATCGAATGGGTAGTTCCTGCATGAGCGTCAAACGTTCTCGTTTCTTGAATGAGTGATCCTCCTTCGTTGAGGACCTTTGTTTGGCGTATAATTTCATACTCAATCGCACGCTGAATATTGCGAAGTGAGTTCATATTTTTAATCTCTACTTTCGTTCCCAACGTAGTCGTTCCAACTGGCCTTATAGACACATTTACATCTGCACGCAAAGAACCTTCTTCCATATTCCCATCACAAATTCCCAAATAACGCACTAATTTTCGCACCTCTGAAACTAAAGCAAAAGCCTCTTCAGATGAATAAATGGAAGGTTCCGTGACCATTTCAATCAAGGGAGTTCCGGCGCGATTATAGTCCAAAAAGCTGTATGGATTGTCTCCCTCGTGCAATGATTTTCCCGCATCCTCTTCCAGGTGAATATGATGAAATTCCATCAGCTTATCCCCTTCCTTCAAATGAACTAAAATGGCTCCACCCATGCAGATAGGTGTTTTATCTTGGGTAATTTGATAGCCTTTAGGGAGGTCAGGATAAAAATAATTCTTCCGGTCAAAATACTGTTTAGCCGCGATTTTAGATCCAATTGCCAAACCCATTTTAATAGCATATTCCACCACCTTTTTATTCAATTTAGGTAGCGTACCCGGATGACCTAATGAAATAGGCGAAATTAAGGTATTCGCCTCTTGTCCAAAAAGAACGGGATCGCTCGCGAATATCTTCGAATTCGTCTGCAATTGCGCGTGAATTTCAAGGCCAATAACGGGTTGATAGGAAATGCTCACTGAAAATTATTTATAATCCTGAAAGGATATAAAGATACAAAAATCCCGCGTTTAAAGATATAAACTACTGATTTTTGCAGGTACAGGCCACTTTATGCTTATAATTAAACCAATAAGCCAGTGTAATAAAAATTCCCAGCGAAAGGCCAAAAATCCATTCAATCGATTTCATTCCCACAAGAGTATCCACCAATTTAATCAGTATGCCAAAACCTAAAAAATACAAAGGCATCGGCTTATGGTGTTTAAGGTAATCTTGCCATAATAAAAGAAGAGCTAATCCGAAACTAATCAATACTAAGATCCACTCAATAGTAGGACTAAAAGCAAAAGAACTGGCTAAATAAGGAGCTGCAAAAAGGACAAAAGGAAGCGTTAAACAATGTATAGCACACAAAAGCGAGAAGAAAACCCCTAACTTTTC
>CAIVPV010000311.1 GCA_903907915.1 uncultured Cytophagaceae bacterium | reverse complement strand
TGTTTCTGGGACTTTATTTTCGACGAGCAGGATGTATTCTGAGGGGGCCATCACTATTTTAGATGGGAACACGAGTGTGACGACGGGCGGGGCGAATGAGGGTATAAGCGGCCTCATAAAGGGAGGAGCCTTTAAGAAAATGGGTTCAGGAATCCTGAAGTTAAGCGCGACAAACAATGCCGTAACTTCTTCTGAGCTGGCGGATGGAACCTTGCAATTAGCGGGAGGCACAGCTTTGCCTGACTACAATACGCTTTCTTTTACGGGGGCAAACACGACCTTGGATTTAAACGGATTTTCGGAATCGATTGGGTCGATTGCCAGTGTTAATGGATATGGTAAAGTGACCAGTAGCGTGGTGGGGAATGTGACCTTGACAGTGGGCTCGAGCAATATGAATACGGTGTATACCGGTTTGATAGAGGATGGGTTGGGGGTTTTGTCTTTGGCCAAATACGGAGAATCCTTCTCCCTCGGAAATGCCACCCACAGCCAAGCGAACACGTATACCGGTTTGACCACGATCTACGCGGGAACCTTAGCGATTTATAACAGCCGTTCCTTAGGAAGTACGAGTGGAGGGACGATCGTCAGAGGGTCTGGAAAATTAGCCTTGTACAATAACATCCAGGTGGGGGCGGAGGATTTAGCCCTGAATGCCTCCGGTGTCACCTTATCGAACGAAAGTGGGAATAATAGCTGGGATGGCCCTGTTGTCTTAGGCCAAACCACCACCCTCAACAGCACCGCAGGTACACTTTCTTTAACGCAGACGATGACAGGAAACAATGTTTCCCTATTCACGATGGGCGCTGGATCGATGACACTCAGCGGAACCTTAACTTTAGGTACAGGAGGCATTACGAGCAATATGGGCACTTTTTCCCTTTTCTCTGCCGGTATTTACAGCGGAGCAACGACCGTCTCGAGTGGCATTGTACATATTCGAAATAGCGGATCCTTAGGTTCAGGCGCAGTCACCGTGGCGCTGGGCGGAAGCCTGCAAATGCAGGGGGGGATTGCTATATCCAATTCACTAAGTTTGAAAGGCAAAGGCCCCCTCGGGACTGGTGCACTCCAAAGCGTGGCTGGGATAAATGCCGTGAACGGTACAATTACTTTGACGGGCGACACACGAATCAATGGGGATCTAAACAGCCAGCTAACCATAAATGCGAACCTTAGCGCAGGAGCCGCCGGCCTAACCATAGGGGGTGCAGGAAATGTCCTTTTGAATGGAAGCTTGGGTGGTAGCGGGAGTCTGGTGAATACGTGGGGGACGAGTCCTATTCAGCTCAATGTGGCCACGAGTTTGATTAAAGATGGCACGGGATCATTGACCTTGAGTAGTGCCAATACCTATACGGGCGCGACGGTTTTAAGTGGCGGTTTTGTCATTTTAGGAGCATCCGAAGTGATTGTGAATAGCTCCACATTTTTATTTAATGGGGGGAGTTTGCAAACGGGAGGTTTTTCAGAAACCGTGGGTACTGTTTCCATTTTAGCCAATGGCTCCACCATCGAATTAGGGGCTAATGCCCATACGTTGCGATTTGGCCCTAGACACTATTTGGACTACAAAAACCTGATCATAAAAGGCTGGCTCGGCACAGCTGGTAGCGCCGGAACCGGTGGCCGAATTTTCATAGAGCCCAGTCCACTGCTAAAACGGTCAGAGTACGAACAAGTGAAATTTACCTATTATACCAGCCTTAAGAATTGTCAACAATTAAGCACAGGCGAATTAGTGATTAATGCAGTTACGGTAGGCAGGAATTCCAATGTTCGTTTCACGACCAGCCCTACCTCTGGGGGAACATGGAGCGATAATATATCTACTCTTTCCGGCGTTCCATATGTATATTTTACCCCTACAGCGGATAACGCGAATATAAATGTGGCAGACATTGATTTGATTATGAGAATAAAGCAATCTTCTCCTAAGATTGCAACTAACTGTCCAGACTGCACGCAGTCCGGGTTAGTCGATGTGAATACGCCTCTTAGTACCTATAATGATAGGCGTCCCATTGGAACTAATTCGCTGAGCATCAGCGCTTCTAGCGACATAAATATCGACCAGCCCATTTCTATGGGTTACCCTAGCGAGTATTCTGGAATTGCAGGATCCCTAGTTTTGGTGATAGGTACGCCTGAAAATATTTATGTTAATGCGGACATTTCCATGAATGCGAAATCGGTAAATTACGCTGCTGGGATTAATTTAACTAAAGGTGGTGACGTAAATATGAGCACGTATACAGGGTCTATTTATGTAAATGGGGATATCAATGTGGGGGGAGCCATAAACATACTAAATCCAACTCAAAATTCAGGAACCGGAGGCACGATTACATTGAGTGGTAAAGGCGGGATGAGTATTTATGGGAATTTAATGGCTGGAGGCCGATATGGAGGCGAGGGAACTGTGAACTTGACGGCAGATAATCCAGTGGTGACGTCAGGACATGGAGCAAATGATGGCGTGATGGGGATAATTTCTGGACGATACTTCTATAAACGAGGAACGGGAACACTTTTGTTAGGTGCGGTGAATCAAATGTATACCGCTTATATATACGATGGCACTTTGCGGGCAGGTATAGCCTCAGCGTTTCCTCCCTATTGTTATCTCTATTTAGTGGGGGGTAATTTACACGATGGGGGATTTAATACAACTTTTGAAAAACTCAACTCAGAACAAAATGCAACAATTACCCTAGGCAATACGGCTCATACGATGCGCTTTTCTTATATGGGTAATGTTTCCTCCGTAACGTTGCTGACGTTTGTGGTGAGTGATGGTACGGTAGCAGATGCAGGACTTACGGCTTATGGCGCTCACACGGCTAGTTCAACTGCATTTGTCAATGTGTTTGGTAAAAAACAGAGCGCTTTCATAGGTGGGGTAAACCGTTTTGGTACGGTATTATCAACGGTACTAGGCTCTGTAGCTAATCCTGTTCGCGTGATTATGGGTTATGATTTAGATAGTTACCAATTACCTCGGTATCAATTTTATAATACTAGCTTGGCTAAGTATTATACTGCCACAACAAAGCCTTATGCTGCCAATACGTGGGAATTATTACCTTTAGCCCCTAAATAACTATTTCGACCCGATCAACAAGCCTAATCCTACGACATAAAGCAGCAACATGATGTTGAGCATTTTGTGCGTTTCTGGCGAGGCATTTTTGAATTCTTTCCAAATAAAAATCCCCCAAACCGCCGCCACCACAGTCGCCCCCTGGCCCAAGCCATAAGAAACCGCAGCGCCTGCTTTTTCAGATGCAAGAATAGACAAGGCCATTCCCACGAACCAGATGGCACCGCCTAGAATGCCCACTAAGTGGTCTCTCGTCGAACCCACTAAATAATGTGCAAAATTCAAGGGAGCACCGGAGAATGGCTTTTTCATTTGGAAGGTATTGAAGACCAAAGAACTCGCAAAAACGCCTACAGCGAAAACAACCAAAGCCGTGTAAGGTGTCAATTTTCCCACTTCTGGCGCGGCAAAATTCAAAGCCATCGAGGCCGCCACGTATTTGTAGAATAGGCCCATTAGGCATCCTGCAAGAACAGAAAGTACTAATCCTTTATTGGAAGAAGCAGCGTTTGAGATCGATTTATAGGCTCTCGCATTCAGGATAATCGCAATGGCAATCAAAGCCACACCACCAAAAATCAACAGTGGATTTCCCTGCGGATCCGCTAAATAATTCACTAAAACCCCTAATACCAAGGCAATCCCGATGCCTACCGGAAAGGCCACAGACATGCCCGCGATACCAATGGCAGCCACCAATAAAATGTTTGCTGCGTTAAATAAAACCCCACCAATAAAAGCAGATTGCAGGTTTTCACCACTCGCCTGTGCATAATCCTCTAGGAATCCACGGCCCTGCGTTCCGCTGGAACCTAAGGTGAATGCTAGTATCAAGGAGGCAAAAACGATCCCTATCGCATAATCCCAGTAGAATAGTTCGAAGCGCCAAGAGGAGGTCGAAAGCTTTTGGGTGTTTGCCCAAGAGCCCCAACATAACATCGTCACGATACATAATAGAACGGCAGATGAATAGGTTTCGATAATGAACATAGTGCTTATTTTAGGTTTCCTAAACGGTAATATTTCTCATTCGTGGCGATAAACGGCTTTTCTGCGTAGACGATTGCATCGAATAATTTGCAGTCATAGCCAGCCACTTTGTTTAACACTTTCAGTTTTACGTGGTGTTTTCCTGTCGCTAATTTGTACTTCCAAGTGATCTCGTGGCGTCTCGTTGTGAAGGCCACTGGCAGTTTTACTTTTTCAAAAAGCTTGCCATCTATGAATACTTCTAGGTCAAAAGTTTCTGTATCTAAAGAGGCCCATTTCGCGGTTTCGCCGCGCACGACGAAGCCATTTCCTTCGAAATCGAATTCATATTCGTCTGTCAAGTTTTTGCCGATATTGATCTTTTCTGTGGGGAAAGAGTGGTCGAAGCTTTGCTCGAATGCCACGGCTTTAGGCGCGGTGTAAGGAATGCTGATAGCATTTTCAGATACGCTTCCGCCGTTGTTTTTAATGTTTTGCAAAGCGTGTTTGAAACCGATTTCATATACGTCGTTTAGCGAAGTAGACGTGTATTTGAAGTCGATGTCCTCCGCCTCTTTCAAGCCTAATTTCCAGTAAGCTGGTATTTTATCATAGCCGATCATGGCTCCCAAAATCCCTCCCGCAGATGACGGATTGCAGTCCGCATCCTGTCCACAACGAGTGGAGATTTCTAGAGTTTTGGTGAAATCCCCGTTCCCGTACAATAATCCCATTACGACATAAGCTGAATTCACGGTCGCATCGATGTTAAACGGAGCGAAAACGCCGTCCGGACAACCGATGTCGTTCGCCCATTTGTTTTGAACTTCTAACCACGTTTTAGTCCAGTCGTTCGGGTATTGCTTGTGCCATTTGATGACATCGGAGATACATTTATAGTATTGGCTGTTCGCTGGAATGGTTTTCAAAGCCTCGGAAACCACTTTGTTGATGTCGTTATTAATGAATGCCAAAGTATAGCAAGCCCCCAAATACACCCCACCATAATAGCCATCGCCATAGTTCATGATGTGCCCGATTTTATCGGAGATCTTAGACGCCGCATTCGGCATACCTGGCGACATCAAGCCCGCAAAGTCACATTCGATTTGGTAATCAATACAATCTGCGTGCGGATTATTTTCCCAGTATCCAGACGCTGGAGGCATCATTCCGTTCAAAATATTATAACGTCCGGCCTGATTCGCATGCCAAAGCGCATAGCCCGCATTCGCATAAGCCTTCGCGTGCGATTCGATAGGCGCATTCAATCCCTCTTTCTCGAATACTTCCACGAAAGTCAAATCCATGTACAAATCATCGTACAATCCCGGATTATTAATCATCGTATTTTTTAGATAGCCATCATACCACGGAATCGGGTGGTAGGAATTGATCATTGTCCCGTTATAGCGAAACTCGACAGGTCCGCCAAAAGTCACGCCGATCGTTTGACCAGCCCAGCCTCCCTTGATTTTATCTTTCAAGACGGCTTTGCTCATCGAAATATTTTGCGCTTGTGCGGCTAATGTGATGAAACAGAAGAAAAGTAGTTTTTTCATGGTTGTGTATTTTTTCATAGTTCATTAAGTCTTGGCATCGAAGCTTGCGCCCCTAATCGAGTGACAGATATGGAGGCTGCTTTGCAGGCAAAAGCGATCGCGTCTTGCCAGCTCATTCCCTCGGATAAGCCCACGACAAGCGCTCCATTAAAGCAATCTCCCGCGGCGGTCGTATCTTGTGCCACGACTTTCGCGACTGGAATATGCTGTGTTTCGTAGGCTGTTTTGTAAAGGGCGCCTTCGGCGCCTAAGGTAATAATCACGTGTTGAACGTCTTTATTTAGTAATATGTTCGCTGCTTTCTCCGCAGTTAGCAAATCCCTCACAGCAACTCCAGTCAGTATTTCGGCTTCCGTCTCATTAGGCGTAATGGCGTATAAATGGGGAAATAATTCTGTGGGTAGTTCTGCAGCAGGAGCAGGATTTAATACGACTTTCAGCCCTTTTTTCGCGGCTATCGCGGCTGCATACACCACGGTTTCGAGTGGTGTTTCTAATTGAATCAAGACAAAATCCTCCGCCTCGAAAATCTCAGCAGCGTTGTCTATGTCGGCTTTCGAAAGGGCTTTATTCGCGCCTGAAGCCACGGTAATGCAGTTTTCGCCTTGGGCATCTACATTAATCAACGCAATTCCAGAGGGAGCCAAAGGGTCTTGCGTCACAAATCGTGTGTGAATTCCCTCGTTCTTAAATTGCTGCAGTGCTGTCTCCCCAAACACATCCTTTCCCACCTTGCACACAAAATGAACCTCTCCTCCCAGCCGAGCTGCAGCCACCGCCTGGTTCGCGCCTTTGCCACCTGGATTCATGAAGAAGTCCCCGCCTAAAACGGTTTCGCCTGGCGCCGGTAAATGAGCGGATTTGATCACCATATCAGTATTGGAACTTCCGATAATTGTGATTTTGGGCATTTTGTTGATTTTTATCATATTTAACCACCGTAAATTAACATTTTAATTTCAAAATTCTCCCTACCTTTGCGTCGTGAAACGCATCGTAGCTCTTTTATTATTCTTAGCAATGCAGGTTCCTTTGATAAATCAATGGGGAGCCGTGGCCTACTACCGCATTAATCGCGACTACATTGCCGAGAATCTTTGTGTGAACCGCGATAAACCTATGTTGAACTGTAATGGTCAATGTTATTTGGCGAAAAAACTACAGGCGGCAGAAGAAAAAGAGCAGAAATCAAATTCGGAACGTTTAGAAAAAATGCCGGAAGTGGTTTTGAGCTTTCAAGCCATACAGCCTGTTTTTACGGCTCGCTTCACCCCCGCAATTGTCGTTGAAAATCATTTCACATCAGCGGAATTCTTCCCTAATTCAGCCTCTAAAGGCTTTTTCCACCCACCCCAGGTCTAATTAATTTTCTTGACGCTTTACCCTTGGCTTGGAGTCATGGGCATTACTCATTTTAATTAATTATACATGAAACAGCTATTAATAGCGGTGTTATTAGGTATAACATCATTCGCGCAAGCACAAAAAATTAAAGTACTTAATTCGATTACAAACGAGCCTATCGTAGGCGCTAGCCTGAAAAAAGGCGATAAAACAATTTCCATTTCAAATGAAAGAGGGGAATTCCAAGTTAAAGAAAAGGGAGAATTCACGGTAACGGCTTTAGGTTTTAAAGCAGCTAAAACGACTGGGGAGACAAGCCCTATTTTTCTAGAGGAATCCACTCAAACCTTAGAATCAGTCGTGGTGACTGCCTCTCGCCAAGCGGCGACGCGTGCGGAGACGCCCGTAGCCATTCATAAAATTGGTTCTGCGCTTATTCAAGACACGAAGGCACTTCAATTAACGGAGATTATCAATAAAGTTCCGGGTGTGGTGATGTTGGATTACCGAAATGAACAACACGGGATGGGTATTCGCCAGCCTTTTGGAACATCTGCTTATTTCTTGTACATGGAAGATGGCCTTGCATTGCGTCCTTTGGGGGTATTTAATCACAATGCCTTAATTGAATCGAATCTACAAGGATTGAATTCAGTGGAAGTAATTAAGGGCCCAGCATCCTCTCTTTATGGGCCTGAGGCCGTGGGTGGAGCGATTAACTTGATCACGAAGACGGCACCGGGGATCCCGACGGCACAAGTGGGTTTACAAGTAGATGAGTGGGGTTACAACCGCGTGCAGTTCACTGCAGGGGCACAAGTAGGTAAGAAATGGTCGATTATGACGGGCGGTTATGTAGCGCGCCAAAAAGGTTCTTGGGCCTCTAATTCCGATTTCGACAAGTCTTCGATCAACGTACGTTTAGATTATCAATTTACGCCTAAGACGAAACTTTGGGGTTCTTTTGCCTATAATGACTACTTCTCGCAGACAGGTGGGAACATCGACAGTACAGGCTATTATTCTCGTAGCTATAAAAG
>CAIVPV010000310.1 GCA_903907915.1 uncultured Cytophagaceae bacterium | reverse complement strand
GCAAACAATAAAATGGCAAGTTTTTTCATGAGAATGTTAGTTAACGCCTTCGGCTAAAACAAGTACTCGATTATTCAAAACTTCAACAACTCCTCCTTCGATTTGGAAGACCTCTTTATCAGCTGTTAATTCTCCTTTAGCTAAAGTAGAAACGATCGCTGCGTGGTCATTTAAAATTTGGAAGGAACCATTAACGCCAGGCAAAGTCACTAAAGATGCTTCTGCAGAGAAAACTTTACGATCCGGTGTAATAATTTCTACAAACATAATGTTATTTATTTAGCAACGTCAGCTAATAATTTCTCTCCTTTTACCACTGCGTCCTCAATTGTACCTACTAAGTTGAATGCCGCTTCTGGAAGGTGATCATATTCTCCATCGATGATCGCGTTAAAACCTTTGATCGTATCGTTGATGTCTACAAGAACGCCTTTTAAGCCTGTAAATTGTTCCGCCACGAAGAAAGGTTGTGACAAGAAACGTTGTACACGACGAGCGCGAGAAACAGTTAATTTATCTTCTTCAGATAATTCATCCAAACCTAAGATCGCGATGATATCTTGTAATTCTTTGTAACGTTGTAAGATTTCCTTCACACGTTGCGCCGTATTGTAGTGCGCATCTCCTAATACTTCTGCAGATAAGATACGTGATGATGAATCCAAAGGATCCACAGCTGGGTAGATACCTAATTCAGAAATCTTACGATTCAATACAGTTGTGGCATCTAAGTGGGCAAACGTAGTTGCCGGAGCTGGATCCGTTAAGTCATCGGCAGGTACGTAAACCGCTTGTACCGATGTAATGGAACCACGCTTCGTCGAAGTGATACGCTCTTGCATCGCACCCATTTCTGTTGCAAGGGTTGGTTGGTAACCTACCGCAGATGGCATACGACCTAATAGGGCAGATACCTCAGAACCCGCTTGTGTAAAACGGAAGATGTTATCGATAAAGAATAGGATATCACGACCTTGACCTTCGCCATCCCCATCACGGAAATATTCCGCTACGGTTAATCCTGATAAAGCTACACGTGCACGTGCTCCAGGAGGCTCGTTCATTTGACCGAACACTAAAGTAGCTTGAGACTTCGCTAGTTCTGTTTGATCTACTTTAGATAGATCCCACTCACCCGCTTCCATCGCGTGCTTAAATTCCTCACCATACTTGATAACGCCTGACTCGATCATCTCACGTAATAAGTCGTTACCCTCACGCGTACGCTCACCTACACCTGCGAATACCGAAAGACCTTCGTATGCTTTAGCAATATTATTAATCAACTCCATGATCAATACGGTTTTACCTACACCGGCACCACCGAACAAACCAATTTTACCTCCTTTAACATAAGGAGCTAATAAGTCAATCACTTTAATTCCTGTGAATAAAACTTCTGTTGTAGTTGCTAATTCATCAAATTTAGGCGCTGCACGGTGAATCGGCAGACCTTTATCAGACTTAGGCTGAGCGATACCATCGATGGCATCCCCTACTACGTTAAACAAACGCCCTTTAATTCCTTCGCCAGTCGGCATCGTCATCGGAGTTCCTTTATCGATTACCTCTTGACCGCGTTGAAGACCTTCCGTTCCTTCCATCGCAATTGTTCTTACACGATCCTCTCCTAAGTGCTGTTGCACCTCGAGAACAAGCGTTTGACCATTTGATTTCGTTACTGAAAGAGCATTCAAGATCGCTGGTAAATGTGATCCTTCACCTTCGAAGCTCACATCGACAACGGGTCCAATTACTTGCGTAACTTTTCCTTTATTAACTGCGTTTGCCATTTGAATTTTAATTTGTTAGCTAAAAAACTAAATTTTAAGTTGTTTACGAATGCGTATAACATTCGGACTGCAAAATTAGCCTCTAAATTCGAATTTACCAAAACTGAAATTAGTATTTTTCAACTATTTTTTGCCAAAATCAGGCAATTTCTTTGAATGAATCGTAGTTTGTGTGAAATTTAGGAATTCATTTTTGGACCAAAATATGAGCTGGACTATCCCCTCTTTTTCGAAAAGTATATATTATACTAGTTTAACCCTGCTTTTAGCGGCCATCGCATTATGGATTCAAGGAGGTTCGGAAATTTTTCATTGGGTGGAAGTCTCAGAAATGATGCCCTTTGAAAAAGTAGTGGACTCGCAAGCCGGCCAAAATTTACATAGCACGGTCTATTTTATCCGCCAAAACTTCCAGATTCAATCTGCCTCCTTAAATGCAACGCCGGAAATCATCGGATTTATTTTCGCGATCATCGGGGTTTTTACTTTGTTGTTTTCATTATTAGCGGTTTGGCAAGCCTTATTAGGGGCTACTTTATGGACAGGTATCGTCAGCTTTAGTCTTTCCGATGCGTCCTTTTCTTCTTTAGCTCAGATCGTTAGTGGCCAGGTTTTTAGCCTGAGTCTAGTGGCTTTGGCTGGTTTATCCGTATTGAGCTCAGCGGCTATCCCTACTTTTTTAATGGGAATGGCACATGGGCGAGACAGAGCCGCTTCTAAAAAGAATCGCACTATTTTGGGATTGGTTTGGGGGATAAATTTGTTGTTGACTTTCGGGAATCAACGATTCGACTTAGGGGTTCGAACGGCCATTCCAGCTTTCATTTGGGTTCTTTTAGCTGTGGGGATTTACATTTACCAAAACAAAGACAATAAAACCCTAGTAGGTTTAGGCCTGCTTTCTTTATCAGCCTTAATTCCCCTTTTATGGCATCGCAATACACCTGGAATTCAAGCTATAGAAAGCTGGAATCTAATTAACCAGGTAATCATGGGATTAGTATTCCCTTTGTTCATTATTCGAAATTTTGGTCTATTACTGATCCAAAATCTACCCATACATAAGGTTATTCACAAGGCCGCTCTGCTGCCGCTACATTTAATTCAGATTGGTGTTCTTATTCTCAGCATGGGAGCTGTATTTGCTTTTAATTCAAGTGCCTATCACCTCGGAATGGCTGCTAAGGAAAACTATGCAGGGGATGTTTCCAGCTTAGTAGGGGATCAACAAATGGCTGAAATTTCTTATAAAAACGCCACCTTACACAGTCGAATAAATACAAAAAGCAATCTGAGTCTCGCGGCGCTTGCCCAGCAGGCGGGCGACACCGAGACTTTTGCTTATTATGTGGCAGCAAGTCAAAGCACAAAGCAAGATCCTGCGCTTTCCGTGGCTTTAGCGAATGTTTTCGCAGCGGAAAATCATCCTTTTGATGCCTTGTTCACGTTGCAGAAAAGCGATTTGAACGATCCGCGCATTGCGACACAAATCGCTTTGCAATACGAAAGACTCGCCTCCCCTGATTCTGCCGCCTATTTTTACGAACGCGCCCACAACCTCGATCCGGAGAATCCACTATATGCCGGCAATAATCTTTATTCTGACGTTGTTTACCGTAAACTTAAACCTGCATTTACTGCTTCAGAGGATCTAGGCATTCAGGCAAACCTGTTAGCCGCTGGGGTTCCCACCGCTCCCATGAATCCTTCCTTTGTGCCTAAGGCCGATTTACGGGATTTAGTTTACTTATATAATGGATTGGTGTTTTGGAAAGGAAAGGCGCCTACCTATGATTTGGAGGCTTGGCAAAAAACGCATGCGAGTTTGTTCCCAGAACTAGCCCTTTTAAAATCATGGCAAGCGTTTTACCAGAAGAAACCATTGCTTGCCTTGAACCAATTAAATTTGACTATCGCTTCAGACACCGCTCAGGGGCAAACACTGCCGGGCATTTTAGGTTTTTGGAAATACGTCTCAGCCTATCCTGTGAAAACGGCACCTATTACTACTGCTTCACAAGCGCGTAAAATGCTAGAAAAATACCCCTTCCAAGTAGCGGTCTTACAGCAAGCGATCCCTCTCGTTCCTGCTAAAACCGGATACGATGCTGCCTTAGCAGCCTTACAATGGAACGAACAAAATCCTGCTTATTATCCGATCTATGCCCATCAAGCCTTATTATTAGGTGAAATTTCGTATGCGGAAGAGGCAATGGAAAAATTAAAAACGCTAGACCCGGCATTTTATAGGTCCGAACTAACAAGCTATTTAGCAGAAAAACAACGCGCTCTTCAAAAAACAAATTTTTAACGCTTGTATAATTAATGGGGATTCTGTACTTTTGCAGTCCTTATTAATTTAAGTAGCGGAGTAAATGGTTCTTTCGCTGCTTAACCATTTAAAGAACCATCTTTTATGAATCAAAAAATTCGCATTAAACTGAAGTCATTTGACCACTCATTAGTAGACAAATCGGCTGAAAAAATCGTTAAAGCGGTAAAAGCTACAGGAGCAGTTGTTTCTGGCCCTATTCCTCTTCCAACGAAAATTGAAAAATTCACTGTTTTACGTTCACCACACGTTAACAAGAAAGCACGTGAGCAATTTCAATTATGTACTTACAAGCGTCTAATTGACATTTTTTCTTCTTCTGCTAAAACAGTAGATGCATTAATGAAATTAGAATTGCCATCAGGAGTAGACGTAGAAATCAAGGTTTAAGGACCTGTTTAGCGAGGGCCTAACCGCCGAATGCTCAACAAATAAATAGTTGTTTTACCTTTGCAGACCATAAACGAAAGTTTAAGCTGCTTTAACAAATAAAGAAATGAAAAGAACTTTTCAACCCTCCGTACGTAAGAGAAAGAACAAACACGGTTTCCGTGAGCGTATGTCTACAGCTAACGGTCGTCGCGTATTGACAAACCGTCGTGCTAAAGGACGTCACAAGTTATCTGTTTCAGACGAAAAAAGAGGCAAATAAGCCATAGATCTTAGAAAGGAAGATTTCTGGTTTGCTATTGTTGAACACTTAGTAATCCTGCTTTGAAATTTACATTTTCTAAATCAGAGCGTCTAACGCACATTAAAATTATAGATTCCTTATTCGAAAAGGATAGTCGAATCGTTGAAGAACGATTTGTCTATCCTTTTCGTGTTTTATACATCCAAGAGAATCCTTTTGAAAAGGATTTAGAGAATCCTCAGATTTTAATTTCTGTTCCGAAGCGTCGTTTCGCCAAAGCAGTGGACAGAAATACCCTAAAACGTCGCATCCGCGAGGCTTATCGATTGAACAAACCCCATTTTCAAGTCGAAGGAAAGGCGAAGCTTCCAGATGTATTGGCTTTTGTCTATATTGGCTCTACAATTGAACCATCGGACAAAATCCACAAAAAAATGGTCGCCATCCTAGATAAATTTACCCAGCCGAATGAAACAAGTAGCTAAAATTTCTTTATTCCTGTTGTTGGGATTGGGTTTGTGGGCATTTAATCGGGCTGACCAGCTTTTTGACCTAGCTAAAAACCTGGACATCTATGCCAGTGTGATTAAAGAATTGAATCAATTTTATGTAGATCCAATCGATCCTAACAAGGCCGTACAAAATTCCATTGACGGAATGCTAGACCAATTAGACCCTTATACGGTCTTTTATCCGGAAGAGGATTTGGACGAATTCACTACATTAACAACGGGGAAGTACGAAGGAATTGGTATCCGAGCTTCTTGGGTAGACAAAGCTTATTTTATCACCTTTGTGGACGAAAATAGCCCCGCCCTGCAAGCTGGCTTACAGATAGGGGATCAAATCCTATCCATCAATGGAAATCCGATTACAGAAGAATCAGACCCAGGGTTATTAATCAAAGGCCCTCGAGATAGTAAGCTAGTCGCAGAAATTAAACGGGGAGACTCGCAGATGACCTTAAGTATCAACCGGTCCACCGTTCAAATCAAAAATGTAGGCTACGCTGGCATCATTCGACCTGGAATCGCTTACATCGAATTAGAAGAATTCAATCAATCGGCTACCAAAGAAATGAAAGCGGCACTTGTTCAATTGAAGAAGGACGGAATGAAGAAATTGATTTTGGACTTGCGCAATAATCCAGGAGGTTTGTTGACCCAAGCGGTCGATATTTGCAACCTGTTTTTAGAGAAAGAAACACCCATTGTGAGCACTAAGGGTAAATTAAAGGAGTGGAATGCGACCTATAAGGCGTTGAATTC
>CAIVPV010000309.1 GCA_903907915.1 uncultured Cytophagaceae bacterium | reverse complement strand
ATTTACACGCAGTGTGAAGTGGGATGACTATGCCTTTGGTCTTCAAGGAGGTTACCGCTATCGAAAACTCTTGTTTACTGGGGATTTGAAATGGGTGAATTCTAGTAATTATTTGTGGGAGGCCGGTCACTCGAAATTGAATTTGTTCGCCTTCATTAATACGATTTTCTTATGGTAAAGTACGTTCTAGGCCTCTTATTGCTCTCTTGCTCGGTCTTCGCTCAGACGACTTTGCTGGATGATATTAGTTTGCAGGACGTGCAGCGAAATGGGCAATTGTTACATGGGACAGATTCGACGAAATACGAGAATCAATCGTTTATGATTCGTTCGACATCTCGTTTTCAAGAGTTGGAATCAAGACTAGGAGATAAGTTCAAATTACAAGGAATTTCACTTCGTCATACGTCTCAGAATAATAATCTACTGCCCTTCGGCTTTAACGAGGGGAACATGTATCCGTCCGTTGGTTTTCAGCGTCGCTGGAGTCTGGGCGTCCATTTTACCTGGCAGTTCCTAGATGTGAATCTTCAGCCGGAATGGGTGGAGGCCGAAAATTCGCCTACCATTCCTTTTGCCGGAAGTCCGCAGGATGGGAATTATTGGACCCGCGTGTTCTTTATTATCAATAATAATATTGATGCTTATAGTCGCTTCGGAACTGAGCCCTTGAAATATTTCTTCCCGGGTCAGTCGCGCGTCGCCTTGCGATTAGGTAATGTGGCTGCCGGTGTTTCCACGGAGAATAATTGGTGGGGCCCAGGCTTCAGAAACAGTTTAGTGCTTACAAATGAGGCGTCTGGCTTTTTGCATTATTTTGTCCAAAACCGAAAGCCGGTCATTACTCCCATCGGATCTTTCGAGGGGAAAGGGATCATCGGAATGCTAGAGAACACTTCATTATTATCTCCGGAGGACAAGAACTTCAGACCCATCTGGGCGGGAGGAATTGAAAGCAAGAATAATTCTCAGCGCATGTTGAAAGCCTTTATCGTAAACTGGCAGCCTAAATGGGTGCCTAATTTCTATGTAGGCTACTCTTTTGCGCAACAGAATTACTTTACAAACGAAGACCCTAAGCCTGGAAAGCCATTTGTCGAAAACCCTCGAATGCAATTAGGAGCATTTTTATTTCGCTTTGCCTTACCAAAAGACCACGCGGAGTTCTATGCGGAATTAGGTCAGCCAGACAAAGTGGTCGGACCAGCCAGTTTCTTTGGTGATTCCACGAAGACGGGTTTTGTGCTAGGGGGTCGGAAGTTATTTCCTTTGGGCAAAAAACAAAAATCCTACTTACAATTAGGCATCGAATTCACGCAATTACAGCTAATGGATCCTGGTTTAGTGATTGATAATACACAACCGGGCGGGGAACCGCTACGCAACAGCTGGTACACGAGTACGCAAATGCGGCAGGGATATACGCATAACGCGAAGGTACTGGGAGCATCCATCGGTCCGGGTTCGAATAGCCAAACGGTTCATTTGAGCTTTCACCGTGGCCGTAGTTTGATTCGTCTACATGCGGAGCGGGTGGCGAAAAACAACGATTTCTACGTGTATCAATACTACGGTAGTGGTTATGAAAACCGCTATTGGGTGAATTTGATGACTGGAGTGGAGGCGCAAATTGGGATTACCAAAAACCTGCTGATAGGGGCCTCTTATTTGCAGACATCTGTGAATAATTACATGTGGGTGCGAATTGAGGACGATAAGGCAGATTGGTCTGAGTCTTCTACGAAGTCGGATTATACGAACCAGCAGTGGCAGGTTTCGCTAAAATACGAGATCAATGGACGTCGTTAAAAAGCTGTATTTACAGGCCTATTTCTTCGTTATGGCACTCTATGTGTTCTTTAACAAGGGGATTGCCTATAGTTTTTTAGCGGAGGCTTTGTGGGCGGGGGGATTTATTGTGTTGTTTTTAACGCGCAAGGAATACGCTTTTGGCTGGGATAAGCGGACGAAGATTTTAGCGTTTTTGCTGGCGATTACGGTGGGCTATATCGGTTGGGGATTGCGCTCGTATGCACTTTTTGATGTGATTCGCGACTCTTTCGTGATCCAGTATGCCTGGTTTGCCTTCTTCGTGTTTCTATTCAAGGATTTGCGCGCACAATTGTGGGGATACATCATTTTGATCTATACTTGGTTCCCGTTTTTCGCCCTGCTGAATTTTTATTTCCAAAACTTCTCCGAATTCTTCGAGAATTTCATCCTCTTCGGATCCGTTCCTTTTGCGCTCTATAAATACGGCGACATGGGGGTGCATTTATTGATTTCCTCTTTGGTATTAATGCTCTACTTGAACCAGCGATCGGTTCGTTTTCAGATCACGCTGGCGGTGGCGATTCTGATGAATTTATTGATCATAACGGCTTATTCACGTTCGGGAATGTTAGCTTATTTGATCGGATTGGGGCTTTTTGTGGTGTACACGAAACGCCAGGAGATGCGAGATTTGATCAAGCAATATGTACGCTATTTGCCTATCGTTTTGTTGATCGTTTTGCCCCACAATGCGTCCATTAAAGTGAAGGAAAACTTCCAAGGACGTAAGGTGGGGATGGAACAGTTAGTGGAGAATGTGGGGTCGATTTTTGGGGTGAGTAAGGATGCGACCTTGGATGAAAATAAGTTTTGGCGTTTGGTCTGGTGGGCTAATATCATCGATTATAGCGTGACACCGGAATATGCGTTGCAGGGGAAAGGATTGGGGATGAGTTTGGCGGAAAGCGATGAGGTGGTGACCGAAATTGACGATTTGCGTTCGCCGCATAATTTCAATTTGACGATTCTGGCGCGCTTCGGCTGGCCGTTGTTTTTGCTATGGGCTTATTGGCTGATATGTTTATTCAAGCCGATGTTCAAAAGGCAATTGAACGATCAGCAATTGATGATTTCCTGCGTACTGTTCACTTTTTGGCTAAACGGTAGCTTCGACGTTTTTTTAGAGGGACCGATGGGGGCATTCCCCTTCTGGACTTGGGTGGGCTTGTATTTTTTAGGGGATTTCTTTCCGGAACCAGAT
>CAIVPV010000308.1 GCA_903907915.1 uncultured Cytophagaceae bacterium | reverse complement strand
GGCGTAAACGCAAACACCTTACCAGTTCCGATGATGAACATCTTAAACGGTGGTTCTCACGCGGACAACTCGATTGACTTCCAAGAATTCATGGTAATGCCAGCGAAAGCGGAGTCATTCTCTCACGCGTTACGTATGGGTACGGAGGTTTTCCACGCATTGAAAGGTGTGTTGAAGTCCAAAGGATACTCTACTAACGTAGGTGATGAAGGTGGTTTTGCGCCTAACATCAAGTCGAACGAAGAGGCCATCGAAATCGTATTGCAATCGATCGAAAAAGCAGGTTACAAGCCAGGCGAAGAAATCTTCATCGCAATGGACGCCGCTGCATCTGAATTCTATGATGAGAAAACAGGTCTTTACACGTTCAAAAAATCAGACGGAAAGCAGTTGAACTCGATGGAGATGGCTGCTTACTGGAAGACTTGGGCTGACAAATACCCAATCATCTCGATTGAAGACGGTATGGCGGAAGACGATTGGGCAGGTTGGGCTGAGCAAACGAAATTGATCGGTTCTAAATGCCAGTTAGTAGGTGACGATTTATTCGTTACAAACGTGAAGCGTTTACAACAAGGTATCGACAAAGGCGTAGCTAATGCGGTATTAGTGAAAGTTAACCAAATCGGTTCATTAACGGAGACGATTGATACGGTGAACTTAGCGAAACGCAACTCTTACAAAAACATCATGTCACATCGTTCGGGAGAGACTGAAGATGCTACGATCGCTGACTTAGCGGTAGCATTGAACACAGGCCAAATCAAAACTGGTTCTGCATCTCGTTCTGACCGTATGGCTAAATACAACCAATTGCTTCGCATTGAGGAGGAATTAGGGGCTAACGCTTATTTCCCAGGTTTGAATTTCTAATACTATGCTTGATCGCATTAAGAGTTTATTTTTAGGGCCAAATCGTTTCTACTACATCTCCACCTGCGTTTTGTTTGTGTGGATGTTTGTACTAGATAATAATGATTTAACGGTTCAATATAGACTCTACACCGAACTGGCAGACTTGAAGGCGGAACACGAATACTATCGGCACAAGTTAAAAGAGCTGAAACAGGAGCGTGCTGCTGTGATGGGAAATCCAGCGTTATTAGAAAAATACGCTCGAGAGAAATATTTCATGAAGCGTCCGTCAGAGGATGTCTTCGTGATTGTTGATCAGGAGAATCAACCGATTGAAAAATAAAAGAAGCCCGGCGCATAGCGCTGGGCTTCTTTTATTTCAAAGAGCAAAGTGCAAAGACCAAAGTTCAAATAGGGCATTTATTGAATCTTCTGACTAAATCGCGAAGCGATGACTAAGTCCCTAAGGGACGACTTATTGACTCGCTGCATAGCAGCGTGATTAGGCAATCCGCCTCTCCGTGCTCCAAACCCAATAATGTGTGAAATGGCGTCGTAAAGTATAAATAGTTTTTTGAGGAATTGACAGATGTTGTCAATACGCCAAAAAACCATTTAGTACTTTGAAAGTATTTTAACCTATTTGTGCCCTGGGAGCGCCTCAAGGCCATATCGGACTTATTCCCTCCGGACTGCGCGAAGCGTCTCCTCCGGACTAAGCGACGGAGTCGCGACTAAGTTTGCCGCGAAGCGCAAACGACTCTCTGACTTATTTTAATTTTCGCAGCGCGAAAATTAAAATAACGCTACCCCCGTCATCTCTTTCGGTTGAGCCACGCCCATCATCTTCAAGATCGTAGGAGAAATGTCACCTAGTTTACCATCGCGAAGCGTAGGTTTGAAGTCGTTGTCTACCAAAATACATGGAACCAAATTTGTCGAATGAGCGGTGTTTGGAGAACCATCTTCATTCATCATTACGTCCGCGTTACCGTGGTCAGCGATGATGATAAAGGAATAGCCGTGAGCTAGACCCGCGGTTACTACTGCCTCGGCGCAAGCGTCCACCGTTTCGACTGCCTTTACTACGGCAGAGAAAACACCCGTGTGGCCTACCATGTCAGGATTAGCGAAGTTTAAGCAGACGAAGTCTACCTCCTCTTTTTCTAATTCGGGGATCAACGCATCGCGAAGATCTGCGGCAGACATTTCGGGTTGAAGATCGTAGGTTGCGACTTTTGGGGAGTTGCGTAGGATGTTTTGTTGTCCTGTAAAAAGGGCCTCGCGACCACCGGAGAAGAAGAACGTGACGTGTGGGTATTTTTCGGTTTCGGCAATGCGAATTTGTTTTTTGCCCGCGCCCTCTAGAACCTCGCCCATGGTCATGGGAAGGTTAGAATCGTTGAAGATGACGTGGACGTTTTGGAACTCTTTATCGTATTCCGTCATCGTCAAGTAATACAAATTCAATTTGTGCATGTTTTCCTCGTGGAAATCACGCTGCGTCAAAGCCTGAGTGATTTCGCGACCACGGTCCGTGCGGAAGTTGAAGCAGATCACCACGTCGCCCTCTTGGATATTGCCAAGCGGCAAACCAGCGGCATCCGTCATAATAATTGGATGGATGAATTCGTCCGTCACACCCGCCGCGTAGCTATCTTCGATGGATTTCAGTACATCAGTTGAAGGATTTCCTTCGCCGTGGACCATTGCTTTGTAGGCCAAAGCCACCCGCTCCCAGCGATTATCGCGGTCCATCGCGTAGTAACGACCCGTTACTGAGGCGATTTGCGTGTTGGTTTTTAATGTATGTTGGTATAAATCGGTCATGAACTTTAGACCTGATTTGGGATCCGTATCGCGACCATCTGTGAAAGCGTGGACGAAAACTTTGCCCAAACCTGCCTCTGACGCCGTCGAAAGCAAGGATTTCAAGTGCTCGATGTGCGCGTGAACGCCACCATCGGACACGAGGCCCATGAAGTGAACGGATTTGTTATTTGCTTTTGCGTAGTCGAATGCTTTCGCAAGTTCAGGCTCTTGGCCCAAGGTATTTTCTGTGACTGCTTTGTTGATGCGAACGAGGTTTTGGTAGACCACGCGGCCGGCACCTAAGTTCATGTGGCCTACTTCGGAGTTGCCCATTTGGCCCTCTGGTAAGCCCACCGCTAGGCCGGACGCCTCTAATTTTGAGTGCGCATATTTGCCGTATAGTGAAGAAATAAATGGCGTTTTGGCCGCGTCGATTGCGGAAACTTTGGGATTTGTTGCGATGCCCCAGCCATCTAAGATCATTAAAACTACTTTCTTATCCATTCTTTATTGTATTACATTTCGCTGCAAAAATACCCATTTCCCGGTC
>CAIVPV010000307.1 GCA_903907915.1 uncultured Cytophagaceae bacterium | reverse complement strand
TGGATATTATTCGCTTACAAATAATAAATCAGGAAAATATAATACTGCCAATGGATATAAATCGCTACTAAATAATACGTTAGGGGATGGAAATACAGCCGTTGGGTATCAATCTCTTCCCAATAATAATTTGGGCTATTACAATACAGCTTTAGGGTCTTATACACTTTTTTACAATACCAGTGGATATCACAATACGGCCATCGGATATTCATCACTTCTAAGTAATAAGAGTGGGATACGAAATACAGGTATTGGGTATTATACTTTACTAAATAACACGACTGGTGAGGAAAATATTGGCATTGGGACCGGAGCTGGAAATGCAATTACCACTGGAAATAGAAATACCATTATTGGGGTTAACGCAGACGTGTCGTCAAATAATTTATTTAATACGACGGTGATTGGATATAATGCGCGGGCAAACTACAGTAACACTGTTGTGTTGGGAAATAGTATGGTTTATCAAATTGGCGGCCAGGTCGGCTGGACAGCTGCCTCTGACATTCGCATCAAGAAAAATATCAGAGATACGCATTACGGTTTATCTACGGTTTTGCAATTAAGGCCTGTGGAGTATACCTTAATTAGCAATGAACTCAAACAAGTTGGATTTATCGCTCAAGAGGTAAATAAGCTAGTTCCGGAAGTGATTACGGGAATCGAAGGGGATCTTGAAAAAGGCGAAATTCTAGGAATTACCTATGCAAATTTAGTTCCCGTACTCACGAAGGCGATTCAGGAGCAGCAAAAGCAAATAGATGATCTGCATCAGAAATTAGAAGCGCAGGGTAAAAAAATAGATTACTTAATCACCTTACTAGATGCAAAAAAATAATGCATGATTGGCCGACTCAATATTTTATTAATGCGTCAGCTACATCATTAATCAGATTTTATTTAGAACAACAAGAGTGTATAAAACCAGGAGATCATATCTCTTGGTTTTATTGTTTTGTAAACATACGATTTATATGTGGTTGATATGCCAGCCTACCGAAAGCCGATGATGGCTAACATACGTCCGGTAACTCCTTTTTCCTTGCGATGGGAAAAGAAAAGATCATTGTTTTCGATCGTGCAATATTCCGAAATTTCAATTTGAGATATTCCTAAGGCCCGTAACTGCGCTTCATTGGTCGCTTTTAAATCCACATGCCAGCGTTCAGCACGCATCTCTTTAAACTCAAACTGTTCTGCCACTTCATCCCCCACTTCAAAATGGGTTAGGCTAATGCAAGGTCCTATATAGGCCAGGATGTCAGCGGGATGAGAACCTTGTAAAATCATCGTGGAGGCAGTTTTGGCAACGATTTGAGCGACGGTTCCTTTCCAGCCTGCATGGATCGCAGCCGTACAACCACGCACAGGGTCGGCCAGTAATATAGGGCAACAATCCGCTATGCCGACTCCCGCAAAAATACCCGGTGCATGTGCGATGATAGCATCGTATCCTGAGGTATATCCCGATTCTTTGGTTTCCCAAATAACATCCCCGTGAATCTGATAGGACCGCGCAAGCGCCTGAGGTGAAATACCTAAATCACGACAAAAAAGAGAAAGATTTTGCTGGACCATGTCCGGATGATCATCCGTATGTAGGCCCAAATTCAGCGAATGATACGCCTGTGTACTTTTTCCTCCGTGGCGAGTGCTAACACCCGCCACGAGTTGAGGAATATGTTTGAAAATGGTAGGAATAATGACTCTTTCCGAAGAATTAGTCATCATAACTCAAACCATATTGTTTTAATACATCCGCTGGAACACCTTTCCATTCATTGGGAGTATTTCCTTTGTAACCTAAATCATCAATACCAATTCTAGAGGTATAAAATCCAGTCGCTGTTAAATTACGCATCAACGTAAAAAAGCTAACCCCTTGTGAGAATTCCTTTTTTGCCTTTTCAGGATAAGCAATATCATCTACAATATTGATTCGCTGAGCGGGTGTGATCTGCGTAAACAACTTAGAAAAGCGACGATTCGATTCGCTATCTAACCACCTCAATCCCCCACGAACAGGAGTTTTGAACTCTGGCTTATCTTTGACAATAAACTCGATGAATCCTGTTACG
>CAIVPV010000306.1 GCA_903907915.1 uncultured Cytophagaceae bacterium | reverse complement strand
GTTGTCAATACGCGAAAATCGACTTTATAGTTTTACTCAAATTTCACCTCTACGAACTAAGTCACGAAGTGGCGACTAAGCAGCTGCGCTGCGACTAAATCGCGAAGCGATGACCAAACGGCTTCGCCGTGACTAGCTTTAGTCGACTTTGTCGACTAAAGCGACTTCATATCTATCACAAATCGATACTTCACATCCGACTTGATCACCCGCTCATAAGCCTCATTGACATCTTTCATGTCGATCATTTCGACATCAGAAAGGATGTTGTGTTCTGCGCAGTAGTCTAGCATTTCTTGGGTTTCGGCGATGCCACCGATCATGGATCCGATGATGGAACGTCTTTTGGAAATTAACGTAGCCGCACCGATTTGAGCTGCTTCTGGAGGAATGCCCACTAAAAGCATCTTGCCTTCCACGCTTAATAAGCCTAAAAACTTGTCCAAATCATGGGGCGCCGCCACCGTATTCAAAATGAAATCAAACGAGCCTTTTAAGGATTCCATCGTCGCGGGATCCGTAGACAATGCGAAATGATGTGCGCCCAGCGCCATCGCGTCCCTCTCTTTGGAAGGAGAAGTACTCAACATCGTCACCTCAGCACCAAAAGAAGCAGCAAATTTCACCGCCATGTGGCCTAAACCCCCCAAACCTAAAACAGCTACTTTGTGACCCTTGCCTACCCCAGCATAACGCAAAGGTGAATAAGTCGTGATTCCGGCACAAAGAAGGGGGGCAACGCGCTCCAGCTCTTTGGTAAATGGAATATGTAACGTATAGGCTTCATCGATGACATAAGTCGAAGAATATCCGCCAAAAGTCTGCGTCACCCCATCGCGGTAATGGCCATTATACGTAGGCGTCATGCCCTCATCGCAGTATTGCTCCTGACCCTTATTGCAAGACGGGCAATCGCGGCAAGAGTCTACAAAAACTCCCACGCCGGCTAAATCGCCCACCTTAAATTTCGTCACATCGGCTCCCGCCTCTGTAATGGTTCCCACGATCTCATGACCAGGAACGATTGGATAAACAGATGGGCCCCACTCGGAACGAACCATGTGTATGTCTGAATGGCAAACGCCACAGTAAAGAATGTCGATTTTAACGTCTTTTGGCCCTACATCGCGTCGCTCAAAATCAATCGGAGCCACCGGTGCCTGCGGATTCACCGCCCCATATCCATGTACTTTTATCATTATCTAGTTTTTATATTAAAAGGTAAAATTAGTCGATTAATACTCGCTTATCTACCACGGTTTAACCTTTTAATCACAAAATTGTTTTAGGCCAAAAGAAGGGGCATTTGATCAAAAACCGTCAAAGTATTCGGGCAACATTTGGACTATTGACCCTTTCTGTAAAGATTCAAAGAGCAAATATCAAAGTAAATCCTCCAACTAAATCGCGATGCGATGACTAAGCCGTAGGCGACTCTTTGACTAAGGCGTGAAACGCCGACTAGTCGCGGTGCGACGCGCGACTACGTCCGCAGGACTCCCTCCGCCAGCACCCGGTCATTCGAGAGACGGGGAACTTTGTTTTGGCCCCCTAATTTACCCTGGGACTTCATATACGAGATAAAAGCTCCTGCGGGAAGCGAAGTAAGCACTAAAGGGCGCAAAATAGCCCCAGTAATCAGGTCGCGGTAATAGATATTTTGCGCGCACATCGACGCATCTAAAGCTTCCTGAAAAGCAGATAATGACGAAGGCGGCGATGAAAATTCCATAAGCCATTCATGGAAGGGCAAACCCGAAGAAGGAGAAACCTGCGGAGCGACTGTGAACTCCACCACCCGAACTTCTGGACATGCCAGAAGCCCAGCAGCGAAAGCTTTCTCCACCTCTTCAGCGATGACGTGCTCGCCAAAAGCCGAAATAAAGTGCTTAATTCGACCAGTCACCACAATGCGGTAGGGGTTCAAAGAAACAAACTTCACGGTATCACCGATGGAATAGGACCAAAGGCCGGCATTCGTTGTCAACAATAGCGCGTAATTAGCGTCTAATGACACTTCTGTTAAACTTAAACGGACGGGATTAGCACCGAAATAGGTATCCGTAGGAACAAACTCAAAGAATATTCCCCCGTCCACGTTCAATAAAAGCCCTTGTTCGCCCGAAGAGTCGTCAAACGCAATGAACCCCTCCGAAGCAGGATATGTCTCCACCACGTCAATTTCTCGGCCTATCGAGGCCAGTAGTTTCTCGCGATAAGGCTCAAAGTTCACACCGCCGGTCACGAAGACTTGGAAATCGGGGAATAGGTCGCCTATTTTTTGGCCTGATAACTCCTCTAAACGATCAAAATACATCTGCACCCAAGGCGGAATCCCGGAAATCAAGCCCATTCGCTTCGAAATCGTTTCTTGTACAATCGACTCAAGCTTTTGCTCCCAATCTTCGATGCAATTCGTCTGGTACGATGGCATCTGATTGCCGCGTAAATAACCTGGAACGTGGTGATTCACAATCCCAGAAAGGCGGCCCGTAGGCACAC
>CAIVPV010000305.1 GCA_903907915.1 uncultured Cytophagaceae bacterium | reverse complement strand
TAATTTTCTGGGTTTTTCTGTGGCTCAAATTTTAGCAGCGGGTGGATATGAGGTAGTTAAAACAAATTTAGTGAACGATCGAGGTATTCATATTTGTAAATCAATGCTGGCTTACCAGCTTTTGGGCAAAGAAGAAACCCCCGAATCGGCTGGATTAAAAGGCGACCATTTAGTAGGTAAATATTATGTGGCCTTCGATGTAGCTTATAAGGAGGAAATCGCCGATTTAAAGGCAAATGGACTCGAAGAAGAACAAGCGAAAAAACAGGCTCCTATCTTATTAAAAGCGCAAGAAATGCTCTTAAAATGGGAACAGGGTGATGCGGAGGTAATGAAATTGTGGAATACGATGAATGCCTGGGTATTTGCTGGTTTTGAGAAATCTTACCAAACCATGGGGGTGTCTTTTGATAAAATTTACCGCGAATCGAATACCTATTTATTAGGAAAGCAGATTGTGGACGAAGGATTAGCCTCTGGGGTATTTTTCCAAAAGCCCGATGGCTCTGTTTGGATTAATTTAGAGGCGGAAGGATTAGATGAGAAATTAGTCTTGCGTAAAGACGGCACCTCCGTTTATATCACTCAAGATATGGGAACGGCCCAATTAAAATACGCGGATTTCAAAGCTAGCCAATCAGTTTACGTCGTGGGAAATGAGCAGGATTACCACTTTGAAGTTCTTTTCCATATTTTGAAAAAATTAAATAAACCCTTCTCTCAAGGTAATTTTCACCTCTCATATGGCATGGTGGATTTACCTAGCGGCAAAATGAAATCCCGTGAAGGGACCGTGGTAGATGCCGATGATTTAATGGCGGAGATGATTCAAACGGCGAAAGATCGCACGTTAGAATTAGGGAAAATTGATGGTTTCACGGAGGTGGAATCAAACGAATTATTCCATAATCTTGGATTAGGTGCTTTGAAATATTTCTTATTAAAAGTTGAGCCTAAGAAAAGAATGCTATTTAACCCAGAGGAATCCATTGATTTCCAAGGAAATACGGGGCCATTTATTCAATATACTCATGCTCGGATTTGTTCGATCTTGCGCAAAGCTGGTACGATTAATCCAATAAATACAGATTCAGAATTAGCAAGCTCAGAACAAGAATTAATCTACCTACTGGGTGAATACAAGGCAATAATAGCTACTGCTGCGGCAAATTTTGCACCATCAGTCATTGCAAATTATGCTTATGATCTTGCTAAAACTTTTAATAAGTTTTATAATGAGATGACTATTCTTTCAGAAGAAAATGAGGTGAAACGAAACATTCGAATTATCTTAGCTGACCTTACAGGTAAAACAATTCAGCATGCCACCTCGTTATTAGGAATAGTTTCACCTAATCGTATGTAATTTGAAACGTAACTATATTTACCTCACCATTTTAATTATTATCATCATGATCGCAAGTTTTATGAAAATCGGATCGTTATTAACGGCTTTGGCCCTACCATTCACCCAAAAAACAGTCTTAAACAGACCAGAAAAAATGGAAATCACAGCAGCTTCGAATTTCCACTCCTTCAAAATGAAAGGTATTGATGGAAAAGAAATTGACTTCTCGCAATTTAAAGGCAAGAAAATCATCGTATTGAATACAGCCTCTAAATGTGGCTATACACCACAATATGCAGATTGGGAGAAATTCCACAAAGAAAACAAAGACATCGTGATCTTAGGTTTCCCAGCGAATGAATTCGGTGGACAAGAGCCAGGATCAAATGCAGAAATCTCTTCTTTCTGCTCCCTAAACTATGGCGTTTCCTTCCAAATGATGGAAAAAGTAGTCGTAAAAGGTTCTGAAAAATGTGACTTATATCAATGGTTATCAGATAAGTCGAAGAATGGCTGGAATGAAAAAGAGCCTAGCTGGAACTTTTGCAAATATGTAATCAACGAAAAAGGGGAATTGCAAAACTTCTTTGCATCTGGAATTAAACCAAATAGCCCTGAATTTTTAGCTGCTATAGGTAAGTAATAATGAATAGATGGGTAGATGCGGCAAGGCCTAGAACCTTACCGCTAGCAGTGGGAAGTATATTATTAGGTAATTTTCTAGCTTATTCTGCAGGAAAATTTAATCTACTGATTGCTGTACTTGCTACTTTAACTACCCTATTTTTACAAATACTTTCCAACTTCGCGAATGATTTAGGGGACTTCTCTAACGGAGTCGATAATCAAGATCGGAAAGTGGCTTTAAGAGCTGTTCAAACAGGGAAAATTAGTCAAAAAGAGATGAAAGCTGCTGTGATTTACACGGCAGCTTTCTCTTTTATTTCAGGTATCTCCTTATTATTTTTCGGACTCAAGGAGGCGCCCATCGAAGTATGGGGCACTTTTGTATTCTTAGGAGTCGCTGCCATTGCTGCAGCCGTTGCCTATACCGTAGGTAAAAGACCCTATGGTTATATGGGCTTAGGGGATGTATCTGTTTTTCTATTTTTCGGTCTAATCGGCACACTGGGAACTTATTACCTACAAACCTTTACTTTAAATGTAGCCATTCTATTCCCAGCCTCAGGATGCGGATTTTTGTCTGTGGCCGTGTTGAATTTGAATAATTTACGGGATATCGACAATGATATCAAAACAGGGAAGAACTCTATTCCGGTTAGAATTGGTAAAACGTTCGGATTTTATTACCAAAAAGCACTCTATATATTAGCTATTGCCAGCTTCTATGCCTATCCTTTTGTAGCTGGGATGAAAATAGGTGTAAATCAGCAATTACTTATCGTAGGTATTTATCCGATCATTCAACTTTTCCGCGAACTACACTCAGAGATGAGCTCTGAGCAAATAGACCCCTATTTGAAAAAAACGGCATTGAGAACCCTATTTTTAATTATCGTTTTTGGGGTCATCCAAATTTTAACAAGCCAGTAATTTCGCTTATTTTTACAAAAAATAATAGCGAAATGAAATTCAGAATTGGCCTACTAGTCTTCGCCTTTGTAGCAAGCAGTTTATCCTTATCAGCACAGACAACGGAAATCAATTACTTAGAGATTGGTTTAAATCAGAATAAATCTGGCAACTATGCGGATGCCTTACGCAATTTCAGTTTGGAAATTGAAAAAACGGCAGCCAATCCCAATCCAATTGCTTATTATAACCGAGGATTTGCAAAATACAATTTAAAGGATTTCCAAGGCGCTATTTTGGACTTTAATAAAGCCATCGAGTTAAAGCCCATGTACTTCGAAGCCTTTATTGCCCGCGGCCAAAGCCATAGCAAACAAGATAAACATCCCTTAGCCATTCAAGATTATAACGAAGCCATTCGTTTAAATCCTTTAGAGGGAACGGCCTATTTTAGTCGCGGAATTTCCAAAAACAAAATTGAAAGCTACCGAGCAGCCATCACAGACTTTAATAAATCATTGGAATTAGTACCCGATTATGCCCCCACACTAGCCGCTAGAGCCGAAAGTAAATCAAAATTAGGGGATTTTGCGGGAAGCATTGAAGATTATAATAAGGCCATCGAAATTACACCAAAGCGCACGAATTATATGTCCGGACGTGCCTTTGCAAAAATGAAAACCAATGACTTTAAGGGAGCATTAGCAGACTTCTCTGAGGTGCTAAAATTAAGTCCCGAGAAAGCTGATGATTGGTATTATTCTGGTTTGTGCAAAACTCAATTAGAAAATTACCGAGGCGAAAATGGAGAGAAAGGCGCATTAGAGGACTTCAATAAAGCTTTAGAATTAGATCCGGAGAAAATAGAAGCTTTATATGGTCGAGGATTCGTAAAAGCGAAGCTGGGGGACCAAAGAGCTGCGATGGAAGATTTTACTCGGGCTATTGATTTTGGCAATAATGAAAATGCGAAAATTCTTTATACAGCGAAACTAGGCAAAATTCAATTAGACGAATTACGTAATGGTTTAGTGGATCGCACGAAAATGACAGATATGAGTGTGGAGAGAGCGGAAGTATTTTTCCACAGAGGATTAGCTAAAGCAAAATCTGGAGATCCTAAAAATGCGATGGATGATTATAACAGAGCCATTTCACTTCAACCTACCTATGCTGAAGCCTATTTTCTGCGAGGAGTAGCAAAATCATCTGTAGGTGATCAGCGTAATGCCATAAAAGATTGTAGTAATGCCATCCTTTTAAATCCCAAATACGCAGAAGCCTATTTCATTCGTGGAATCATAAAACTAGCTCTTAATGATTCTTCTGGCTGTTTAGACATAAGTAAATCCGGAGAACTCGGCTATGCAGGAGCCTATAATGTGATTAGAGATTTTTGCAATTAAAAAAAGGCCTTCGATAATGAAGGCCTTTTTTTTAGTCGAATCTTAAGTGTTTTACCGATTCTCCAGAATTCGCTAATTCTTCCAAGGCGTCGATACCGATTTGTAAGTGTTTATTCACAAAATTGGCTGTGACATTCTTATCACTTGCATCCGTCTTAACCCCATCAGGGGTCATTGGATTATCAGATACTAATAATAAGGCTCCATGTGGTATCTTATTCTTAAAACCTACCGTAAATATCGTGGCAGTTTCCATGTCAATTCCCATCGCCCGAATATCCGATAAATAGGTTTTAAATACTTCATCATGCTCCCAAACACGGCGATTAGTCGTATAAATTAAACCAGTCCAATAATCTAATTCATGTTTCTTAATCATGGAAGAAACGGCACGCTGCAAGCGGAAAGAGGGTAAGGCTGGCACTTCTTTAGGCATATACTCATCTGATGTCCCTTCTCCACGAACCGCAGCAATAGGCAAGATCAAATCCCCTAAAGCCAAATTCTTCTTCAAACCACCGCATTTCCCTAGAAAAAGAACCGCTTTAGGACTAATGGCAGATAAAATATCCATCACGGTGGCCGCCATAGGTGAACCCATCCCGAAATTAATGATTGTTATATTATG
>CAIVPV010000304.1 GCA_903907915.1 uncultured Cytophagaceae bacterium | reverse complement strand
CGCTTTTTGGACATATCCTGCATCTGCTAAGGCCAAAGCCTCTCTTTTCGCCTCCGATATTACCTGGTTGCGATTCAACACGATGCGATCCTGAGCGCGTAAATAATTCATCTCTCTCGCCTCGTGCGCCGAAGTACTCACCCGTGCCGTTGCGATATTCATAAAGGCCTCTTGCAAACGGTTCAACTCCACATCGCCTGCGCGACGTGCATCGCCCATCCGCAATGCCATCTCTTTCGTTCCACCACCCGCAGGAATCAAACCGACCCCCACTTCGACTAGACCCATATATAATTCCGCGTGAGCGACAATCTTGTCTGCGTGTAAATTGATTTCGCAACCACCGCCTAGCGCCAACGTATGTGGTGCCACCACTACCGGAATACCCGAGTAGCGCACGCGCATCATGGTTTCTTGGAAGGTAGCGATCATCGTGTTGATGTCGTCAAATTTCTGTTCCATCGCGAACATGAATAACATCCCGAGATTTGCACCCGCTGAGAATGCCTCGTTCGACTCGTTTCCGATCACTAAACCTTGGAAATCTTTTTCCGCCGTTGCGATTGCCTCTTGAATGCCTTCCAGCACCCCTTGGCCCATCGTGTTCATTTTCGAGTGGAATTCTAAGCCTAAAATGCCATCGCCTAAATCTACGATATGCATATCGTCATTTGACGAAACCGTCTTCGTAGGTTTTAAGATCTGCAAATTGATTTGCTTTTCCGCTCCTGCTATTGCTTGGTATTTCTTAGTCGCAATGTCGTAGAACAAACGCTTACCGCCCTCCACTTTGTAGAAAGTGGTATTTCCTGCGGCTACCATCTCGGTTACCCAAGCTGCCGGCGCAAGACCTTCTACTTTCATTAATTCGATACCGTTTACGACACCGATGGCATCCCAGGTTTCGAATACTCCCATCTCCCAGCCAAAACCCGCGCAAATCGCTTGGTCAATTTTGACCAAATCATCTGCAATCTCCGGAATGCGATTCGACGCATAACGGAAACCATCGAGGATGGTTTTGCGGTAGAATTCACCCGCTAAATCTTTTCCCGCTAATAAAAGCGCGAAACGATCGGCTAGGTTATCGATCGCTTTCGAGCGATCCAAGGTTTCGAAATTCACGCGTTCTGCCGCGCGGTACTCAAACGTATGTAGATCCAGGCTCAGGATGACTGTTTTGCCTTTTTCGTCTTTGGTCTTCTTATAAAATCCTTGACCCGTTTTATCGCCTAGCCATTTGTTTTCCATCAAACGCTGCAACATCACAGGAAGGTTGAAAATCTCTTTGCTTTCGTCGTTTACTAAAGCAGCTTTTAAATTGTTCGCCACGTGAACAGTCGTATCTAAACCCACCACATCCGAAAGACGGAACGTACCTGATTTAGGGCGACCTACTACTTTGGACGTCAATTTATCAACTTGCTCTACCGTTAAGCCTAATTCCTCCACGACTTTCATCGTCTGCATCATCGAATAAACGCCAATGCGGTTGGCGATAAAGGCAGGGGTGTCTTTGCAAAGAACTGCCGTTTTACCTAATTGGGTTTCGCCGTAGCTTAACAGGAATTCGATGATGGCCGCATCCGTTTTAGGACCTGGAATCACTTCGAATAAACGTAGGTAGCGGGGAGGGTTGAAGAAGTGGGTTCCACAGAAATGCTGTTGGAAATCTGCGCTTCTACCTTCAGACATCAAATGAATCGGGATACCCGATGTATTCGAGGTAACTAAGGTGCCCGGTGTGCGGTACTTCTCTACTTTTTCGTAGAGCGATTGTTTGATGGCTAGGTTTTCTACGACTACCTCCATTATCCAGTCCGCAGAACTGATTTCCGACAGGTTGTCATCGAAGTTACCTAGCTTGATGTTATTCGCAAAGCCCGACGCGTAGAGCGATGCGGGCTTTGCTTTTATAGTTTGTTGAAATGCGGCGTTAACGATTCGGTTACGTACCGAAGGGTGTTCTAAACGAAGACCTTTGGCCTCTTCCTCTGGGCTCAAAGTTTGTGGTGCAATGTCCAATAAAAGGACTTGAACCCCAATGTTTGCGAAATGACAGGCTATTCTGGAGCCCATAATTCCTGAGCCTAAAATGGCTACTTTTTTAATGGCACGATTCATATCTACGTTTTTAAATCTCGATGTGTAAATATAAATAAAAGGAATTATGTTATGCAAGCATACTAAATTTTATTTCACAAAAAAGGCAGTGCTTACATAACCAAGAGTCTAAACTAGCCAAAAAAAATGCTGGCAAAATTATTCCTTCAGCATCTATGTAAGGCTAAACTTTAACTTCTGCTCTTTTTAAAATCTCGTTAGCCAAGTTAATGTAACTTTTAGATCCGATACTTAAAGGGTCATGCAACATGACTGGAATTCCAAAACTAGGAGATTCGCTTATTCGTATATTGCGTGGAATGATAGTGTCAAAAACCAAATTTTTAAAATGTTTAGAGATTTCAGAAACAACTTGGTTAGATAAGTTTAATCGAGAGTTAAACATGGTGAGCAAAATCCCTTCAATAGTTAAATTTGTGTTCAACCTAGTTTGAATAATTTTAATAGTATTCATTAATTTCCCCACTCCCTCGAGGGCAAAATATTCACATTGAACAGGAATGATTACGGCGTCTGAAGCGGTGAGGCTATTGATGGTCAACAAACCTAGGGAAGGAGAGCAATCCAAAAAAATGTAATCATATTGACCATGAACACTTTGTAGTTGCTCTTTCAGAACGGTTTCCCGACTAATGGAATTAATGAGTTCTATTTCAGCGCCGACTAAATTAATATTTGACGGAATTAAATCAAGATTTTCAAACAATGAAGAGACAATGGCACTTTTGATTTGAATTTTATTTAGTAAAACATCATAAATCGTGTCCTTGCAAGCGCTTGGATCAAGACCCAAACCAGAAGTGCTGTTTGCCTGGGGATCGCTGTCGATAATTAATACTTTTTGGCCTAAAGTGGCTAAGCTATATGCCAAATTTATCGCGGTGGTGGTTTTGCCCACGCCGCCTTTTTGGTTTGCGATCGATATTATTTTTGTCATCATAAGATTTGGTTATTTTCTACTAAAATCGGCTAAATCAAAAAAATAATCCTCGTTCAATAAAAATAGTTTCCACTTTTTTATAAACGATTTATATTCATGGCTTATCAATTTATTTTCAAGCGTAACCTCTTCGACATCCCGCAAATTAAATTTGATCAGGAGCAACTCCTTTTCTTCGATATATTCAAATGAAATATTTTCGCACCTCGCATATTTTAAAAACTCAAACCCATCTTGATAATTTCTAAATCCAACTTTTCTAATTCTGATATATTTCATTGGGAATGGAATCTTACATCATGATTAGCTAACAATTTAACTACTTGTAAAAAATGATTTATGTTATTATATGTTAATATAATGTTTATTAATCGTAATTTAATTTGGGGGACAAATACTAGCCATTTAATGTCTAATTCGTAATAAATTATTCACTTTAATTTTACAATTCTGTATTCATAAGCTTTTGGGATTACGATGCAAAAAATAATACTTAAGTATCTGAGATTTACATAGTAATGAAAACCCCCTCTCGTGCTATCCCAATTGCTACCACAGCCGTAAAATAAAAAAAACCACCTCGTTTGAGGTGGTTTTTGGGGTCCCACTAGGACCGCCTTCAATGAATCGCTCAGCGAAAACTTACATATAACTCTCCATCGGCTCGCAAGCGCAAACCAAGTTACGATCCCCATATGCGGAGTCGATACGAGAAACCGTAGGCCAAAACTTGTTCGCCTTTACATACGCCAGCGGGAATACCGCTTTCTCACGTGAGTAAGGACGATCCCAATCGCCTAGTAAAACGGCTGATTGAGTATGTGGCGCGTGCTTCAACACGTTGTTTGCTTTGTCTGCTTTTCCTTCTTCGATCTCACGAATTTCCGCACGAATGCTCAAAAGCGCATCGCAGAAACGATCTAACTCGTCTTTGTTTTCAGACTCTGTAGGTTCGATCATCAACGTTCCAGCCACCGGGAAGGAAAGGGTAGGTGCGTGGAAGCCGTAATCCATTAAACGTTTCGCGATATCTTCGGCCTCTACGCCCGCAGATAATTTGAACGGACGGCAATCCACGATCATCTCGTGTGCGCAACGTCCTTGTGAACCCGTATATAGGATAGGGAATTCGTTCTCTAAACGCGCCTTGATGTAGTTTGCGTTTAAGATTGCCGTTTCTGTCGCAGTCGTTAATCCTTTGCCGCCCATCATTGCGATGTATGCATAAGAGATGGCCAAAATACTCGCAGACCCAACTGGAGCCGCAGAAACCGCACCCGAAGTTCCGTCATGTACGTGACCCGGCAAGAAAGGAACTAGCTGTGGCGCCACGCCGATAGGTCCCATGCCAGGGCCACCACCTCCGTGAGGGATACAGAAAGTTT
Source organism: uncultured Cytophagaceae bacterium (assembly GCA_903907915.1). Taxonomy (GTDB): domain Bacteria; phylum Bacteroidota; class Bacteroidia; order Cytophagales; family Spirosomataceae; genus Aquirufa. The sequence goes on along the minus strand of CAIVPV010000304.1, from coordinate 4,550 downwards.
TGTGTAAGTTCAAGTGACAAACGTCCGCTCCGATGCGCGCAGGGGAAGTTAAACCTACCTGTGCATTCATGTTCGCGCCGTCCATATACACTTGGCCGCCATTTTCGTGGATGATTTCACAAATTTCTTGGATAGTCTCCTCGAATACCCCGTGGGTACTTGGGTAGGTGACCATTAGGCAAGAAAGGTTGTCTTTGTGCTCGATGGCTTTGGCCTTCAAATCAGCCACATCTATGTTACCGTGGGCATCGCAAGGGGAAACAATCACCTTCATTCCGGCCATAACCGCTGAAGCAGGATTCGTTCCGTGAGCGGATGACGGGATGATCGCAATGTCGCGGTGGTGATCGCCACGTGACGCATGATACGCACGAATCGTCATCAAACCAGCGTATTCGCCTTGTGCTCCCGAGTTCGGTTGCATGGACATTTTCGCGAAACCAGTGATCTCACATAACCACTCATTCAAGTCCTCCACTAATTGCTGGTAGCCTTTCGTTTGAGAAGCCGGAGCGAATGGGTGAATCTTGCCTAATTCTGGCCAAGTCACCGGAATCATTTCCGTCGTCGCATTCAATTTCATCGTACAAGAACCCAAAGAGATCATCGAATGAACCATCGATAAATCTTTAGATTCCAATGATTTCAAATAACGTAACATCCCGTGCTCGGAATGGTATTTATTGAAAACGCTGTGCGTTAAGAATGTTGATGTACGTGTTAACGCTGCTGGGATGGCCCAAGTAACAGTTTTCTCAGACGTTTTAGCACCTTTCAATGTCTCGAAGAAGGAGATGATTTCGATCACGTCTGCTTCCTGCGTCGTCTCATCTAAAGAGATGCTTGTCGTAGTCGCCGTATAACGTAAGTTGCGGTCTGCTTTTTCTGCCAATACACGTAAGTCCGCCGTTTGCGCCCCCGTTTGAATCGTCAACGTATCGAAGTGATGCGTGTTTTCTAATGTATAACCTAGTTTGCGAAGATTTACCGCTAGTAATTCCGTTAAGCCATAGACTTTTTCGGCGATTTGCTTTAAGCCTTTTGGCCCATGGTAAATCGCGTAAGCAGCGGCCATGATGGATAATAAAACTTGCGCCGTACAGATGTTAGACGTGGCTTTCTCGCGGCGAATGTGTTGCTCACGTGTTTGAAGCGCCATACGTAAAGCGCGGTTTCCTTCCGCATCCACCGAAACCCCGATGATACGGCCTGGGATGTTTCGCTTGTATTTTTCTTTTGTGGCGAAGAATCCAGCATGAGGTCCTCCGAATCCCATCGGTACCCCGAAGCGTTGGGAAACACCAACCACTGCATCTGCTCCCATTTCACCCGGAGGCGTTAATAAAGTCAAGGCTAATAAATCCGCTGCGACTACGACTTGTAAGCCGTTTTCTTTCGCAGCAGCGATTAACGCGCTATAATCAAATACCTCACCGTTCGAAGCCGGGTATTGTAACATGATACCATAGAAACGGGCGTCCGTTACATCGAAAGAGCGGTGATCGCCCACCACGATTTCGATACCAATCGGTTCTGCACGCGTTTTTAATAAGTCGATAGTTTGCGGTAAGCATAAGTCAGACACAAAATAGGCTTCTGCACTGTTGCGTTCTGCTGGTCTTTGGCCATATAACATTGTCATCGCTTCTGCAGCTGCGGTTCCTTCATCTAAAAGGGACGCGTTCGCTAATTCCATGCCGGTTAAATCGATGATCATCGTTTGGTAGTTCAATAACATTTCCAAACGTCCCTGAGCGATTTCCGCTTGGTAGGGCGTGTAGGCCGTGTACCAAGATGGATTTTCTAAAATATTTCTCAAAACGACCGTGGGTACAATCGTATCCGAATAGCCTAAACCGATATGTGATTTAAAAATCTGGTTTTGACCCATTACCGCTTTAAAATCACGTAAAAATGCGAATTCTGATTTCGGTTCTGGCAAGCGAAGCCCTTGAGCTAAGCGAATTTTGTTCGGTACGGTTTGTTGAATAAGTGTCTCTAAACTAGCTACGCCAATGGTTTTTAACATAGCGGCTATATCTGCAGCCTCTGCATTGTTATGACGTAAAGAGAAGTCTTCTTGATAAGTGTAATTTGGGGTCATGAATGTTGAGAATTTTGATAAGAAAATCGTCACAAATTTAATCTTTTTTTAGCGATTTATATTTAGATTCTTAACTTCGCTTTCCTAAATTTTGTTTCAACAAATGAAAAAAACTAACATCTATGTTTTAGGGCTATTTTTAGCTACTAAATTAATCCCGATGAGTGCAATCGCTCAGGGAGATCCAGTTCCTTACGCGTTGTCAATTCGAGCGGATGATCTGAAAAAACACTTGACTTTTATCGCTTCAGATAGCTTGAAAGGTCGTAATACCGGTTCGCCAGAGCAGAAAGTGGCTGCGAACTACATTGCAGATCATTTTAAGAAATCAGGCATTGCGCCAGTGAATGGGTCTTATTTCCAAAAAGTGGACCTAGTAAACCGCGCTTGGTCTAACGTTTTTATTTCTGCTAAAGGAAAAAAATACGAATACCTAGGCGAAATGATGGCGAGTGCTTTAGCGCCCGTAGCGGCTAATTCGAAATTTTCACTTGTATTTGCAGGCTTTGGAGTTCAGCAAGGTGCTTACACGGATTTTGACAAATTAAATGCCAAAGGCAAATACGTTTTAGCTTTCGAAGGCGAAGCGAAAGATGCAGCTGGTCTTTATGTACTTTCGGGTTCAAAAGATCCATCGGTTTTCGGAAAAGGCGATGGCTGGAAAGAAAAATTAAAGCGGGCACAAGCGGCTGGAGCGAAAGGTTTGATCTTGATCGCGGATCGCGATACGAAAGCTTTTGGCAACCAAGTTCGTCAACGTCAAGTGATGATGAAGCGTTTCGGAAACGAGCGTATGGCCTTCGCTGATGCAGCTTCTGCGGCCAACGAAGCACCGGTCTTATTAATCTCATCTGAAGCAGCGGCTGAAATTTTAGGCACAACCGAAGCGGAATTATTAGCTTATAAGGCTTCTTTAGCAACCGAAAAAAAATCGCTTGCATCGAAATTCAAAGCTGCTCCTATCGAAGTAACCATCGAAAGAACGGAGAAGCCAGTAGATACCTATAATGTCGTTGGCTATTTAGAAGGAACAGATAAGAAAGAAGAAGTAGTTGTTTTAACAGCGCACTACGATCACATCGGTGTTTCTGCAGACGGCCAAATCAACAACGGCGCAAACGACGATGGTTCTGGAACCGTAACGGTGATGGAATTAGCGGAGGCTTTTGGTAAAGCAGCGGCAGAAGGAAAACGTCCTCGTCGTAGCATTTTATTTATGACGGTAACGGGTGAGGAAAAAGGACTTTTGGGTTCTGAGTGGTATGCAAACCACCCTTTATTTCCTTTGAAAAATACCGTGGTTGATTTAAATACAGATATGACAGGTCGTTATGATGACGAGCACAAAGGCAAGCCGGATTATATCTATGAGATCGGTTCAGATAAATTATCGTCTCAATTACGCGAGGTATTAATCGAGCAAAATAAGAAGCACGTCGGTTTGGAATTAGACTATCGTTACAACGATGCGAACGATCCAAACCGTTTCTACTACCGCTCAGATCACTATAACTTCGCTAAGCATGGTATTCCAGTGGCTTTCTTCTTCAACGGAGTTCACGACGATTACCACCAGCCAGGTGATGAGGTTGACAAAATCGAATTTGATCAAGTCCAAAAAGTAGGCCGCCTGGTGTTCTACATGGCTTGGGAGATTGCTAATAGAGAGCAGCGATTGGTGGTGGATTCGAATAAACCATAATTGTTAGATTAATCGCTTCTATAAATTATATGGTGAAATAAAATTCTGAAATTGTGCTTCGCAATAATTTCTTGAATTTTATTTCACCATACAATTTGAATCGAGCATTGAATCTAAAAATGGCTTTTTATCACTAATTACAATTAGTAGAATCAAAAAGGGGACCTAGGTCCCCTTTTTGATGTCTTTTTGAAATGTTTACTGAATGTATCTCCGCAGGAGATTCCATCTTTATTCTTTATGCTCTATGCTTTATTCTTTAATCCTTACTTTATGCTCTATGCTTTAATCCCTCTAATTTTTCTCTAAAGGAAATCGCGCGCATTTTCGCTTCCTGAATAAACTCATTATCCTTCACTTCCCCTATCACCGCATCGAGTTCTTCCGCGTTTCCGAACATGGCTAAGCGGAATGGATCCTCATAATCTTTCGCTCGGGATCTTTCGATGCCGGCCGTTAAGAATTCAGCGGTAGTGATGGCGCGATCAATCCACGCTGGGATATTCTCGAAAGCATTCGGATTGATTTGTAATAAACCGTTCAACGCATTTTCAAATTTCTGATCCGGGTATAGGGCTGCTTGCTTTTCGTAGAATTCATGCACTTGCTTCCAGCGGGTGATTTTGCCAGATTTCACCTCATCTTTCATTGTATGGATTACACCTGAAGGGATCAGCTGGCCTCCTAAATTTTCCCAAATCTGAATTGCCGTCGCGTTCTTCAAGGTGGCTTGTAAAAGTGCTG
>CAIVPV010000303.1 GCA_903907915.1 uncultured Cytophagaceae bacterium | reverse complement strand
TTACAGGAAGTTTGATTGGAGATAGACTACGTGTGACAGTACGTAAGGAAACAAAATCGATCTGATGCCGGAGGCGGTAACTTGAACAAATTTCTTAGTAACAATAGTAGTTAGTAATGATAGCCGCATACTACTACGATTACTACGCACTACTAGTGGCTGCGTGCGTAGCTAGTGCGTAATCGTGGTCGTCACCGCACGTGGTACTAGCTAGGTTTTTTTGGCGACACCATACTATGGCTGATCAAACGTTTGTGCTGCGCGGCCGCGTCTCAGCCAGCCATGATACTGTGACGTACCACAGCAGCCAGCAGCAGCCAGCAGTACCGCGGCGCGCCGCGCGCGCTGCCTCCTGTTAGTATGCAGCGCGCGCGCTGCTAACTGCTAAGAATTGCTAATGCAGCCAGGCGCGGCCGCAGGCAGGGCAACTTGTTGAAATACTACTATCATCGCCTCCTACACCATTCAAAGAATCTCCATGTCCGTGCGTGCATGCGAAAGCATATCGACGAAATTATAAACGATGACATTTAAATCATTGGTGGCTAATTTATTAAAGTTGTCCACTAATTGTTTTCCCTGATATTGATGGATAATCTTATGATAGGAGCTTTTGGCGTTGATTTTTAAACGCTTTAATTGCTCCTGCAAGTAAAATTCTTCGTGTTTATTGAATCCCTCCTCATCGTCCGAGTCCCCTAAATCATAAACCCATTTATCCGGATAATTTTTAGCGATTTCTGAAGGCATCATACCAGCAAAGATGGAATTTCTCGCGTAAGCAGTCGTGGTAGGTAAGATGGAATAATAGGTGCTTTCTGACTCTAATCGAAAATATTCTTGGATGTATTTGTCCAACGTTTTCCATTGATCAAAGCGCAGATTATCGATTAAAATAAAATACAAAGGACTCTTGTCATTTATTTTAGGAAATACATGTTTCCGCAGCATTAAATGCGAGAGAACAGGAGTTTCTGTATTCGGATTCATTAACCAACCTTCGTAATTTTTCTCAATGAATTTACTAAAATGTGCATTTGCTTCATTTTTTTGATTGTTCAAAACCTCAGCCATCGATTTATTCTCGGTGGTGTCGATTTCTAGCTCCCAATAAATGAGTTTTTCGTAAATGTCTGACCATTCTTTTGCATTCAAATGATCCTGGTATTGCATCGATAAGGCTAAAAACTCTTGCTGGTACGTAATATTAGTTTTACCTTCTTCGAGTCTTTTTTTGTCAAAAATCCGTTTGACAGAAAGTAATAATTGATTGGGATTTAATGGTTTGATCAAGTAATCCGCTATTTTAGAGCCGATGGCGTCCTCCATTAATTCCTCTTCTTCTGATTTTGTGATCATGATCACCGGAAGGTTGGGTCGGATTTTTTTAATATGTAATAAAACTTCTAGGCCTGACATACCAGGCATATTTTCATCTAAGAATAAAATATCAAATTTTTGTGTTTCTACTAAATCCAAGGCATCTGCACCGGAATTAACCGTAAATACTTCATATCCTTTGCCCTCTAAAAACAAAATATAGGGTTTCAATAAATCGATTTCATCGTCAGCCCAAAGTATTTTATACGTCATTGTCCTTTTATTTACCTTTCGAGACTAAAATTAGCTAATTTTACAACGACATCCTCGTTAATACATGTTAATAGATACTCCAGTGCATTTGACGGAATCTGCCATAGAAAACCTTCGACTCATCACGTTTCCGGAGCCCTTTCTTCGCGTGGGAATGCGTGGAGGAACCTGTGGAGGAACCTACGTTTTAGGTTTTGATGCTAAAACTGATAATGACGAGGAATATTTAATTGAAAATATACCGGTCATTATTGATCGAAGAGAATTACTTTTTGTCTTAGGGACTGAGATTACTTTTGAAGTTCAAGGCAATGGTTTTTTCCTTCATAAACCCGCCAAATCATGAAATTTGCTGCCATTGACATCGGTTCAAATGCCGCCCGCCTTCAAATCTCCAGTGTTTTAGAGAATGAGGGTGTGATTAGTTTCAAACGAATTGAATATGTTCGTTTTGCTCTTCGTTTAGGACATGATGTATTTAGTGATGGATTGATTTGTCCAGAATCAGAGGTGCGAATCTTCAAGTTGATGCACGCCTATAAATTATTAATGGACTTGCACGAAGTGAAAGATTATGCCATTTGCGCTACTTCGGCGATGCGGGAGGCCTCTAATTCAGCTGAAATCATTACGCGTATTCATAAGATTTTGGATATGAAAATCCAATTAATAGATGGAAGCCGGGAAGCAGAATTAATTAATGATGTAGTGGTTCAGTCTTTACATCCTAAGAAGAATTATTTGCACATCGATGTGGGGGGGGGGAGTACAGAATTAAACATCTATAGCAATCGAGTGAAGTTAGCCTCTAGATCATTTAAAATTGGTTCTGTTCGTTTATTAGAAGGTACGGAAAAAGAAGGGGATTGGGAAAAGATGCGGAACTGGATTGCTCAGCAAAGGGAGTTGATTTCTGGAGATATTGAGGCCATAGGAACCGGAGGAAATATTGCAAAATTGCTTAATTTATCCAAGCCTGCACCAGAGGAAAAATCGATGAGTTTTGATGCGCTATTTGAAATGGCAGCCTATGTGGGTTCTTTTTCTTTTGAAGATCGAGTGAATAAATTACGTCTAAATACGGACCGTGCGGACGTGATTGTTCCGGCAGCTTCCATCTATTTAACTGCGATGGAATTAGGTGGATGTAAAACGATTTTAGTGCCTGATTTAGGATTGAAAGATGGAATCATTCAAATGCTATATGATCGTCATCTGAATAGAAAGAAATAACTATTTTTCGATTCGGTAAACGAGTCCCATCGAAAGGACTTGAGAAAATTGCCAACTAGGATCCTGGTCATAATCTCGGAATAATACGATCTGCAGATTTGTGCTGACATACTTGTTCACTTTCATGGTTATATTCGCATCCAATCGGTGTACGATACTGTTAGAGAGATTTAGTCTGAAGTAATCGATTAAGGCTGAATATCGAGCTTTTACGTTAATATTTTCCCACACATCTTTGTCTATGTTGACCAGGTATTGAAAGACGAATTGATTTCTAATGTTGTCCCCTGGCTTTTCTAGACCATATAATCCAGCTCTGGAGATGGCTTGATCGAAGACAAAGGTTTGGCGTAAACTACCAATACCTATTCGGGTATAAAAGGATTTATCCGGATGGTATTCTAGACCCATGGAGGAGGTTAAATAGGCAGGGGCAAAGAGACTCGAAATTAAGGAGTCAACCGCAACGCCAGCTTTGTTTTTCTTTCCGTATTCATATCCATTAAAGAATTGAGTCTGAAAGTTAGTCGAACCATAAAAGTCCCATTTAGGGCTGATTCGATAACCCGCTTTAAATTCGTAAGCAATTCGGTCGATGTTTTTACGGAGACTTTGGGTACGGTTTTGGAGAAAACCTACTTGTAAATTTAGGTCTGAATTTAATCGCCAGGATTCATTTGAAACGTTGGCAGTGTGATTTAAATACCATCCAATAGCTAAGGTATTCGTTCCCCCACCTTTCCAGTTATCACTGAAACTAGATTGATTTAAGTTAATTCCTGAGGTCATCACTTGCTTCCATTTATTAGCTGTCGAATCTGCTTTCGATTCCCCGAATGTGGGACTCAAAGCAGATAAGCTTAGCAAAATAATAAGTGAAATTAACTTCATCTGACAAAGGTACAAAAAAGCTGTTTGAATGGTTTATTTTCCTATCGATAAACGGATCTGACCCGAGAAGACCTCTGCTGGAGCTAACTCAATCAATCCATCTCCCGTATTAAAGGCATCCGTATTTGCTGTCATGGGCTCTATTGCAACCGATGTATAGCCTTCTGGCTGAAATACCACCAGGAAAGGGAATTGAAGAGACGATTGCTCTAAAAACAAGGATCTCCGATGCTTTGTATCCATAAATTCGGTGATGTGCTTCTCTTGAGGTTCTAATCGAAAAACATGATCAATTTTCTCTGTACAAAATTTAAAATGCTGTTTTCCGTTTAGATTTTCCTCTTGTAAAGGAATCATTTGGGAGTCTGATAAAAAACGACTAATCGGTTTGAACTTGATCTCTAGATCTTCTGCGGTCGTGTCAGGAAAAGAAAAATAGGGATGCCAGCCACAAGCAAATGGGAG
>CAIVPV010000302.1 GCA_903907915.1 uncultured Cytophagaceae bacterium | reverse complement strand
TTTTTTGAAATGCACTTTAACGATCATAAGGCCGTCATTATAGGCCATTACTTTTCGCTTGCACGATTCATCGATGATTTCCCATTCGATGTCACTGTCCTTAATAAAATGCGTTTTACTCATGCACAAAAATAAGACAATTTGCCGAATGCATAATTTTTTCTATTATTGTCATGATATAAACCTCCATACTATGAAAAATCTGTTAATTAAAGCGTTCATTTTCAGCTTTTTATGCGTCGCATTTTTTCAAATGCAGGCTCAGGGCCCTAAGGTATTAGTCGTGACTGCACACCCAGATGACGAAACGGGTTTCTCAGTCACCTTATTCAAAATTACCCACGAATTAAAAGGAACGGTGGACATGGCAGTAATGACAGATGGGGGAGGAGGTTTCGCTGATTCTCAACTGGGAGCCATGTATTATAAATTAAATCTGACGGATTCTGTTACTGCCAGAAACCACCTGCCTCTAATTCGTAAGCAGGAAATCCTAGATGCCGCTAAAATCATGGGGATGCGTAATATCTATTTTATGGAGCAACCAGATGATTGGTATACGACGGATCCTACACCTTATATTTCGGGCAAAAATTGGAATATTCCTTATGTCGAAAGTCGAATGGATAATTTACTAAAAGATCAAGGATACGATTTTGTCATTACCATGCTTCCACATGCGGGTCAACATGGACATCACAAAACCGCTGTATTAATGGGATTAAGAGCAGTAAAGCGATTTAAAGGTTCTAAGAAACCCATTATCATTGCAGGTAGCCCCATGACCTTAAGTTCGAAGCCACTTGATTTCACAGAGTTAGCCGGTTTCCCAGAAACTAAAATTAAATCGGGTGCTCCTACCTTCACGTTGAATCGCGCGTTTCGATTTAAGGAAAATGATAAATTGAGTTATAAAATTGTCGCAGACTGGGTGATTTCTGCCTATAAATCACAAGGGGCTATTCAGGAGAATGCGATTCACAAAACGGATTTGGAGACCTATCGCTATTTTGATATCAATGATGCTGCTGGTATTAGTCAGGTTGAAAAACTGTTTCGGGATTTGGCAAAATCAGGATTTGCAGCACCATAAATAATGCACCGTAAACAAAGCACCATAAAAAAAGCCGGGTCGCGATGCCCGGCTTTTCTATTTTAACGTCTATGTTAATCTGCCACAGTCTGGTAGACCATTTGGCGTAGACTATTGTGGTATTCCCAGGTGAAATTGCTCTCCTGAGTCATAAATAAGGCGATTAGCTTTTCTTTAGGATCAATGAAGAAGTGTGTGTTGTTCGCTCCTCCCCAAAAGAATAAGCCTTTAGAGGCAGGCGTTTTCGTAGCTGGACCATCGGTGACAACGGCGAAACCAAGACCCCATCCCGTTCCAGGCAATTCTGGGTATAAGTTACCCGTGTGATTGGAGGTCATTAATTCCACTGTCTTGCGACTTAGATATTGCTTCCCTTTATAAGTTCCGCCGGCCAGCATCATTTGGCAAAATGTGGCATAATCTGCGACAGAAGAGAATAAACCATTCACCCCACTCCAAACCGTTACATTTTCAAATGGGGGCTGATAGGCAGCAACGGAAATCGTTCCGTTTATTCCCTTAGTATGCAAAGCCACAATTTTAGATTGCTCCTCTTTAGGTACATTATAACCGGTATGCTTCATTTCCAAAGGATCAAAGATTCTAGCCTTTAAAAATTCATTCGCACTCATTCCAGTGAATTTTTCGATTAAGGCACAAAGCACATCAGGACCAGCGCTATAGTTCCATTCAGTTCCTGGTTGAGCCACTAAAGGAAATTTTGTCATAGTAGCTACGCGCTCCTGAATCGTTTTTATACCTGGTTTGAAATAGCCATTTCTGAATCTAATCTGAACGGGGTTTGGGTTTAATCCATGCGTTAATCCCCCACTATGACTTAATAATTGGGTGATGGTGATTTCTGACTTCAGGGAATCCGTGGGTGCGTTGGCATCATCATTGATGCTTCTAGCGACGCGTAAATTTTTAAACTCAGGTAAAAATTTCGAAACCGGATCGTTTAATTTAAAATACCCTTCTTCGTATAGCATCATAAATGCTGTAGTGATGATGGGTTTTGTCATGGACTGAATATAGAATAAATCGTCCGTCGTCATGGGTGTTTTAGTCGATACGTTTTTGTATCCCAAAGCTCCCTGATGCACCACCTGTCCATTATGAATAATCATCGTCACGGCGCCGGGAATATTCTCTTTGTCCATCTCGGATTGGACAAATTTTTCTAATCGTTTAACGCGATCGACATTAATGCCGGCAACGATTTTAGGTGCTTGTGCACTGATTTCGCCTACGAATAGGAGGCTGAAGAGGAGGAGGAAAAGTTTAAATAGTTTCATAGGTGATTTAAAATAGATTAATATTTTAGAAGGCACTAAGCTAGCTAAATTTTGGGCATAAAAAAAAGGAATGATCGATGACCATTCCTTTTATATAACCGAAATAAATTTATTATTTCTCTGCTGCCGTAGCTCCTTTTGCGATAGAGTAAACAACTAGGCCAAAACCAATTTTGTTCACTGCATCCGCAATGTTGTAAACTAAGTCAATGTTTCCAGAGAATCCAGATAACAAGTTACCAGGTAACATCATGTAGCCGATTGGATAGATTGCCCAACCTACTAATGTGAACCAACGCATAACGTTGTAACCAGACTTAACTGCCTCGCTAGAAGAAGAAGCAGCTAATTTAGAAGCCTCACCCATGTAAATTTCATAGATGATTACAGCCCAACCTAAAGTAGAGATGATACCCCACATTACGTTTTGTGCTGGAACTACTGCTTCTCCGATATATCCTGCTACTAACATAACGATAGAACCGAATAGCAAACGAGTTAACATTCCTGTTTTAGCGCCTGCAGGCTTTAAAATCAAGAAATACTCAATACACATTAATGGAACAGTTAATGTCCAGTCAATGTAACGGAATTGTGTTGGAGACTCATGAGTGTCTAACCAAACACCGCGCATGTAGAAATAATGCACAGCAGCAATAAATGTGATTAACGCGGAAATCAATAAAGATGTTTTCCACTTGTCATTTACTGTACCTCTCTCCACGATGAAGAAGATAGAAGCAGCAAGCATTGACATGTAACCTGTAAAGAAGGTAAAGCCAATGTAATCTCCAGCAGCAAGTGTGCCGTTCAATAAAATGTTTAATGTTTCCATAAATGTTAATGATTTAAAGTTAAACTGTTATATAAACTTATGTAGTCGGTTATTGTTTTCAAATATTGTAAAAAAAATTAAAAAATAAATAAAAATTATGCTAAAATTTTAATTTGGGCGTTTAATTAATTTATGCATGAGTAAAAAATGTGGCAGCGTTAATAAAGACAAGAATATAAAAATAGGGTAAACTTGTAAGGTGCTGCTAGTCAAAAATAGATAGGCAAAACATAGAAAAATGGCTCCTATTGAAAATGGAGCTAATTTTTTATATAAATTCAAGAAAGAGGTCTCTAAGTGATTTTTCATTCCCTCTAAACTATAGATAGCGTGACAACAAGAAAAATAACAGATAAAAGCTGGAATAAGCGGGAGAAAATAGCCGATAACTAAAGCAAGAAAAGTATTTAAAAAGGGGTGTAAATTTTTCTTTTGGAACCCCAAAAGTAAAAATAGTAGGCTGATAAAAATCGAAAATTCGGGCAAATTAGCAGGTGAATTCACCTTCATATCAGATATAATTTCGTAAGCTTCCGACCAATGACTAATCAGTATAAAGGATAAAATGCCCGTGCCTAAGGAAATGGTTCGAGCTAAATTAAATAGCGTTTCCTTAGGTTGCACTGCCGCTAAATCTTCCATATCCCCGAAGTGAAAGACGCTAATTCCAATGAAAATAACGAAGGCAATCAGAGGAGAAACATACCATAGAACTGCATAAGCAGCCATAATGCCCATATAATAAATAATAAAAGGCTTTAAATGGAAGGAAAGGTGAAGGCGGTCAGCAATTTTTTTTGCGATTAAATGATCCCCAGCTCCATGGGGTATTCCGGTTAGAAGAAGTAGGAAGCCACTTATATATAGATCAATCGTGCTCGACCAAGGCCCTACCATTAAGTAGGCACCTAAATAAAGGAAAGTGAAGAAAGCTCCAATATAGTTTTTCATCTGAAAAGGTGCTTAATGAAAAGAGGAATATCTAATTTAGAAAGCAATTTTATGTCATCAGTCAACGAACTTTTATCGTCTAAAAAGCGAAGAATCTTGGGTGTTTGAACTTGACTAAATAGCCTATCCATTACGGCCGGTATTTTATTCATTTCACTTTGCATGATTTTTAAGAGCATTTTATCATAAAAACGAAATCTGCTCGGCGTTTTTTGGGACAGATTTTGTGCTCGATACGTAGCATCCTCATGCATTCTTGTAAAAGCATATCCCGTGGAAGCTTTCATATTTCCAGCCGCTGTGCCTATGTTGAAAACTTGCCCCTCTCTTTTTTGAGTAGTCACGCCCATGGGAATAGTCCCAGTCTCATTAGCAAGAACGTTATATTTCTGTGAGCTATAGTGAGTTTCGATGTAGTTTTGCCAAATACGCTCATAGGCCTCCTTGTCATAGGCTAATTTTGTAAACACAGTCGTTTCAATTAAAGCTTTGGTCTGACTAAATGGCAAAATATAGTGGAATACAGCCATCTCATGTGTAGAAACAGGTAAGCTGAAATCCATTAAGGTCATGGATGATTCGTCTAAAATAGGCTGTTCGAACTCAATAAATTTTCCGCTAAAATGTTGGTAAATTAAGGAGGAGTCCTCGGATTTTAAGGGTCTAGAATCGGCTACCCGATTGGCATAAAAAGAGGAGCCATCTTTACAAACAACGGAATGTAAATCAGCACCTTCTTGTATTTTTTGAACCCAGCTATTTACTAAAGTAATGTGCGGGTTTGCCGGAATGAATTCGGTAAAAAAATAGGTAAAAAATCGTTCTGAAGAGATGTATTTATATTGGAGTGGATGGATTTTCGATTTTATTGTTTCCCCTGAACTGGTTCTATAGGTCATGGATTCCCAAGTCTTTTCGACTAAAAAAGGGAAACATTCATTTTTTTCATCTTCCCAAAAACACCAACTTTTTGTCGAACGATCTCCAGAATCTAGGAGTAAGATCTGCCTCTCATTAGTGGGGTCAGCTTGAACAATTTCATATAAAAGCTGTAATCCTGATGCTCCAGCACCGATAATCGCTATGTCGTAAATCTTTGTAGTAGGCATCAATAGAATTATGGAAATAAATAATTGTACTAAATAAACCAATGATTTTTGGTTTTGTTATTATTTTCAAATTTTATTTATGTCTAGTTGAGTCTATCAAGAGACATAAGCCCGCTTGAAATACGATCAAAGCTCCGGTTCCATAGTAAAACCAGTCCCCACCTTGGAATTTTGTTATGCCTGCGTCGATGGCTAGGGATAGACCACTCCCCGTTAGAATCAAGCCAGAGGACGCTTGAATGATCCATTTTGCTTTGTTTTTCATGTTTGTATTTTTCTATTTACTCGATAAGTCTAAATTCGGAAAATTTATTTTTCTTTTGGCAATATGCTGAAAATCAAATAATTAATAAAATAAATAAAATGCAATAAATATAAATATTTGAATATTTTTTTGTAATATTTCTAAACCAAAAAACAAAAAAATGAAAAACTACATTCAAACAGTGTTGGATTTACCTCAAATGGTAAACCAAAAGTATCTTAAATTGGGGGTTAATGAGTCCATTGATTCCTTTGATAGTGAAACTGGAGTAAGATGTTATGTTGCCACCATTTATCAATTAGTTGCTCTCGCAGTAGTTGTCAGTATGGAATACCACATTATTGAAGCTGCTATGGATTATTTTCAAAGTAGCGCGGGAGGCTTGAATAAAGTCTTAAGTGTTTTGACAATTTTAGTATTACTGGTGTCTGCATTTCCGATGGCTCAAATCATCAGAAAGCGGGGGGATTCAATGAAAGCTAAACATAGTTCAATGATCGAATTTGTATTTAGTGATTTTATTAAAACAAATATTCGTCTTTTAGGTGAGATCGTTGCCATTGCAGCTTTAGCTGGGGCGGTTAACTTAACCATCTCATTTGTCACAGATCACGATCTTTTTGCAGGTGGAAATACAGGAATGGATTTATTAGCTCCTTTAGCTCCTATCGGTGCATTTCCAATTAAATTATTGTCTGGCCTTTTAGGAATAGTTGGTGTGGGTGAAGTGGGTTCATCTTTAAACGAAATTACAGCCTACAGAATCAATACGGGGGGAGCGGCCTTTGGGGATGATTTCAGCTGGAATGCAACAGACTTAATGGTTGTATTAGGTTCTTATTTAAATGTAATGATAGGATTAGGCATGATGTATATTAGTTTGTCTATTTATTCATATACGTATGGTATAATCGTTAGTATCATAAAATGGGTTTCTAATCCATTCTTGCCTCTACTGATTAAAAATAAATAATCCTCTTCTTTAATTTTAAAAAGAGCCCCTATATGGGGCTTTTTTTATTAGATTTAGTTTTATAAACCTTGTCATATGAAAAAATGTAGCTTCTTGTTCTTCCTTCTGCTTTCGCCAGCCATTTTCGCACAGCAGCGATTCAGCAAAGCCCTCAAAGATACCCCAGGTGTGGTTTCATTTACTTTTAGAAATGATTTCAGTAAGGATTTGCCAGGGACGTTAGATTATATTAAAGAGATGGGCATTCGCAATATCGAGTTTTCAAATCTGTTCGGTAAAACGGCAACCGAAATGAGAGCTTTATTAGATGCTCGTGGGATGGTTTGTACGAGTTATGGCGTTTATTACGATGCTTTGACGAATAAAACGGATGCGGTCATTGCGGATGCAAAAATCCTAGGAGCTGAGTTTGTGCGGGTGGGAATGATTCCACACAAAGGAGAATTTACTGTTCAGCAGGCAGATGTCGCAGTGAAAGATTTTAATCGGGTAGGCCAAAAACTAAAGGAAAATGGCATCGAATTCAGTTACCATAACCATGGCTATGATTTCACTCCCTATGAGAAAGGAACATTATATGATTATTTGATCCAAAACACGAACCCGGAGTATGTTTCCTTTGAATTAGACATCCTTTGGGTGCATCAATTTGGGCAAGATCCGCTGGCCTATCTTAAAAAGTACCCGAATCGTTTTAGGTTAATGCACGTGAAAGATTTAAAGATGGGGATTCCCGTTGGCCTCGCTGTGAAGACTTCGCCAGAAAATGATGTGCCTTTAGGAACGGGTCAAATTGCCGTTAAAGCTATCCTGAAGCAGGCGAGAAAAAGCTCCATCAAGTATTATTACTTAGAGGACGAAAATTCGAATTCAAAAGCTCAGGTGCCGCTTAGTTTAGCTTATTTAAAAGCTTTATAAGCTCGGAATAGGCTGGTTTTTTATTATAATTATCGTCAAATAAAAGGGGGAATTCTTTCGGTCTCTTGAAATAACCGCGCAACCAGGAATCTTTATCGGAGATGTTCCAAAACGTAATGCCATACTGCTGCTTAGCCGGAATGGATTGGTAGGTTTTGAAAAGCAATTTGAATAGTTCCATTTGAGCGGCTGAGGCTTTTTCATCATACACGAATTCAGGATTATTCTTCGGATTAACCGCAACGTCTAGCTCTGAAAAATGGACGGCTAGTCCTGTTTGAACTGATTGTGCGATTACGTTCTCGATTTCTGTGCGCTTTGAATCCACATTGATGTGCATTTGCAACCCGATTCCGTGAATGGGAATTTGACGGCTCTTTAGATCCGCCACAAGGTTAAGAATGGCCTGCATCTTTTTAGGATGGCCATCCTGGCCGTAATCATTGTAAAAAAGCGTGGCTTTGGGATCTGCCTCGTAAGCCCATTGGAAGCTTTTGGCAATATAATCTGGAATATGATCCGCCCAAAGAGAAGGACGCAAACTGCCATCGTCTAAGAAGGACTCATTAACGACATCCCATCCGGCTACTTTGCCCTTATAGTGCTCTACTACCGTTTGAATGTGATTTTTTAATAGGTCTTCCCAGGCTTTTTGATCCCCTTGAAAATCCTTCATCCATTGTGGAACCTGATTATGCCAAACCAAAGTGTGCCCATGCATTCGCTTACCCGTCTTCGCTGCAAAAGCAACAATTTCATCTCCTTTCACGAAATCAAAACGGTCAGCTGCGGGATGTATCAGCATCATCTTCATGTGATTCTCAGCTGTGAGTCCGGTCAATTCATTTTTCGCAATGTCGCTGTAAGCTTCATTTTCAGAAAGCAAGCGAGGATTTACGGAGGCGCCTAATGGGTAGGTTACTGCATTTTTCAGCGAAGTTGAATTTTGGGCATTAACTAAAATCGAGAGGCCTAAGAATAAGACAAGTAGTTTCATAAGAAGCAGATTTAATACTCCAAAGTAGATAAATTGTTTGAGAATTTCTATCCTTAATAGCTCATAATAATCTTCAACGAATTCTGCTTGATTTTCTCCATATTTTGACGGGCTAATAAATAGCTGATAGTCGATTCTGCACCTTGATTTAAATTCACATTTTCGCGTTCTAATCCATCATAACAACCTCCAGTGCAGGGATTGTACATGATTTGGTTTAAATGATTTCGGCCTAAGAACCAGTCGAAGGCTAATTGCATTTTTTGAACATAATTTTCATCTAAATACACCTGATAGAAAGCATGCAATGCTAAAATAGTATAACTAACATCGATAGCCTGTTCGCCGCCTACCTGAGAAAGCGGTTTCGTATGAGCTTGATAGGGTTTTTTATCGTTTTCGCTCCAGTATTCATTTGAAATCACATGAATGCCATCCGAATCAAAGATGTGTTTTAATAAAAATTCAAATGATTGAAGAGCAATTTGTTGGTAGCGTCTTTCGCCGCTCGCAAGTCCCGCTAACAGCATC
>CAIVPV010000301.1 GCA_903907915.1 uncultured Cytophagaceae bacterium | reverse complement strand
TACCTAATTTGCGGTGATCGCGACGTTTTGCCTCTTCTAATAAGTGCAAATACTCTTCTAATTCTTTTGCTTTAGGGAAAGTAATCGCATAAATACGGGTTAGTTGTTTACGCTTCTCGTCTCCACGCCAATAAGCACCAGCGACCGAAAGTAATTTAACCGATTTTATAAATCCTGTATTAGGGATATGAGGGCCACGGCACAAATCCGTGAAATTACCTTGATTATAGAAAGTGATGGAGCCATCAGCTAAACCTTCTATTAATTCTAATTTATATTCATCCCCCTTATCTGTAAAATACGAGACTGCATCAGCCTTAGAAATAGAGCTACGCAGAAACTCGTTCTTTAAGCGAGCTAATTCCAACATTTTATCTTCAATCGCTTTAAAGTCATCAGAACCAAATTCTTGCTCACCTAAATCAATATCATAATAAAAACCATTTTCAATGGCTGGACCAATTCCGAATTTAGTTCCCGGAAATAAAGACTCAATAGCTTCTGCTAATAAGTGAGCAGAGGAATGCCAAAAAGTCTTTTTACCATCTTCGTCATTCCAAGTTAATAATTGCAATACGGCATCTGCATCCATAGGAGTAGAGGAATCCACTACCTCACCATTTAATTTAGCCGCTAACACATTACGTGCTAAACCTTCAGAAATTTGCAATGCAACTTGATAAGGAGTAATTCCTATTTCAAATTCTCTAACCTGCCCGTCGGGAAATGTAATTTTGATCATTCTAAAAAAATTTGTGTAAAGGTACAAATTAAGCCGCAAATCAACGAAATGAGATCCTGATTAATTTTGGGTTAAAGAATCAGCGGAAACTGCTAAAGAATCCGTTAAAGATTCTGAGGACTTAGTAGGCAATAGTTCTTGTTTGGCAAGATCAAAATAGACTAATTCTGTTTTAAAAGATTTTGTTTTAGGAAAAACTTTTAGCACTTGTTTGTAAACCAAAGCCGCTTGATCATACTTCTTCATTTTAACTAAAAAACGAGCCCAATACCGCAAAAAATAAGGATCCATTGGGTAATTCTTTAAACTTGATAAAATCTCTTGCTGATAACGCAAAGAAGGAATAGAGCTAAATCCTTGTTCGTAATACACATAAACAAGTGGTGAATCATCACTGGGTTTAGAATTCATGAGGGTAAATAAGCGAAGAGAATCAGAAGCACCATAGTCCTTTACTGCCTTCAGTAATGAACGATCAAAAGTAGATAAAAGTGATCCATCCATTTTTTTCAGATAGAAACGCCCTAAACTCATTTGTTTTGTTGCAAAATAATTCTGAGCTAATAAAAGGGTATTTTGACCATTCGTTAAAACAGATGCCTCCGTTAACTTAGCGCGGTCTATTGAAGTCGTATAATCTTCTACAAATTGCTTTGTTTTAGCAGAGAGAGCTAAATAGGCTGGTTCCCCCGGATTATCCCGCAATGCATTCTCCATATCTTGATCCGCTAAACCATAAGCATGCAGCGCGAGGTAATTTTTAGCCCTTAAATAATACAGGTTAGCGCTGGGTTGTTCCTCCATTTGTTTGGTCAAAAACTGAACATTCGTCTCCGCTTTTTGACCTACCATGATCGCTTGTTGATTCGGAATGTTTTCACCCTTTGAGTCGGGGGAGCTTTGGCAAGACACAAAAAATAAGGCAAATACAAGAAGAAATAATCTTACAACCATTTTAAGACAAAATCGATCATCCAACGCACTTTTACACCATAAGGAGGGTAAAAATTCTTCAATAAATTCGTTCGCTGAATAACTACGGATTTTTGATTCGAGAACTCAACAAAACCATAATGTCCTCCTGATTTACCGATTCCAGAGTGATTAACACCACCAAAAGGTAATTCATTATGCCCAAATTGAATCAAACAATCATTCACCACAGAGGTTCCTGAACTAGTATGATTTAATATGTATTGATTAAACTCCGTATCCTTTGAAAAAACATATAAGGCTAATGGTTTATCTCCTGAACGAATTTCAGACGTTATCTGAATTTCATCTTGAAAGGACATTACTGGTAGGATAGGGCCAAATATCTCTTCCTGCATAATTCGCATTTCAGGCGTGCAATTAATCAGCACGGTAGGAGAAATAAAACAATCATCTGGATCCACAATACCTCCAAATAACACTTGCGCCCCTTTTTCTTTTGCATCTTCTAGTAAAGAAACAATGCGATCAAAATGACGGCGGTTGACTATACGAGCATAATCCTTGCTTTTAGCTACCGTCTTTCCATAGAATTGTTCTACTGTTGCCTCAAGCGCCTTTAGAAAAGAGAAGTAATTCTTTTCGTGCAAATAAAGATAATCAGGGGCGATACAGGTTTGGCCATTATTCAAAAACTTACCCCAAGCAATTTTCGCCGCTGCTTCTTCTACATTTACGTCAGCACCTACAATCGCAGGAGATTTACCCCCTAATTCCAAGGTTACAGAAGTTAAATGCTTCGCTGCAGCTGCCATTACCACTTTACCAATCGCAGGACTACCCGTGAAAAATATATGATCAAATTTTTGTTCTAATAGCGTAGTAGAAACTTCCGCATCACCCTCAAAAACAGCCACTTCGCTCTTATCAAATAAGGACGAAATCATCTTTTGAATAAAAGAGGACGTCGCAGGCGTTAATTCAGATGGCTTTAGAATCACCGCGTTACCTGCCGCAATGGCATGCACTAAAGGGCAAATGGATAAATTGAAAGGATAATTCCACGGCGAAATTATCAAACACAAACCTTTCGCCTCATATTGAACTAGACCTTTTGTTCCTAAAAGCATCAACGGAGTGGAAACAGACGATGGTTTCATCCATGACTTCAAATGCTTTACCGTATGTTGAATTTCACGCTTAACACCTAACATCTCGGCAATAACAACCTCAGATGCGGGCTTTTTAAAATCAGTATATAAAGCATCGCACAAATCATTTTTATGCTGCATTAAATAAGACTCTATTTTACGTAATTTTTCAATACGTTCCGTCGCACTAGAGGTACTTAGGCGCAATAGAGCTGATTTTTGTAAGGAGATAACTTCTAAAATTTGATTTTCCATCAAGGTATATTAAAAGATGAATAGTAATTTTTCTTCTAACTCGTCAAAATAATAATTGTTTCCACTAGGCTTACGCAGGGAATGCCCTGCCACATACCATAGACCATCGCCAGGATAAACGGCTAAACTAGCTGATTTGCAATTCTGATTCGCTTTATCGGCCTGAAATTCAGCTATAAATACGTGATTCATTAAATCTTGCAATTCATCCCAATTCGTAAATTCTTTCTGTCCGTCTTCACTATCGAGGTAATTAAAGGACAAGGTAGCAAAGGACATTTCTCCCTCAATCTTCCGCCAATTTCCTGCCCGATCTTTGAATTGAAATCCTAAATACAAAGGTAATTCACGTCCATCTATTTCAAACATGGCTTGCATAAACTCTTGAATCACGGTCTCTTGCGATTCTAAATACAAGGGAACGTTAGGAGTGGTATCATTCGCTTCTAATGTAATAAAGGGTTCCTGATCTTTAGGGGAGCAAGATCCTGTCACATATTCTTGAAAATGAGGAAACAGTCGATCCCGCCAAACAAGTGGCAAATCACCTGTAAAAGTCCAATTATCATCAGGAACTAAACCATCTGCAATTAATTCTTCTCGAGAAAAATCAGAACGATCTATGAATTGAATTTCAATCGCAACGGTAGGTTTATCTGTATCAAATTGTAAAAATGTAAAAACAGCTTCTAAATGATAAGGCGCTGGCACATTAATGGGCGACTCATAGAATAACTTAAAAAGCCGGGATAATTTATTTGGGTTCATCTAAATGGAATTAAGATACAAAGCTACGGTTTTCGTAGGATCAATTTTAGCACTAGCGGTTTTTATAAAAGACGTTAGATAAACAATTTCCTTAGGCACTTCAGCAGAGGCTAAATGGGAGTCAATAAAATCAGTATCCCAAACAATAGCTTCGACTGACTCAACAAATAAAACTACTTTCATTCCCCAAAAATCATCGGGAATTCCTGCCACAAATAATGGCACATTAGTCAATGAACTATATACCTGTTCTATGTTCTCAGGTTGAATTTTAAGACCTCCCGAATTAATCACCCGATCTAAACGACCTGTCAATATAAATCGCCCGGGAGCCGTTATTTCTACTACATCACGCGTCTGAATCCATTTATTTTCGGTAACAACTGAACATATAAGTAGACATGAAGTGTCGCTGGCAGCAATTTGAACACCTGGAAGAATTTGAAAATGATCCTGATCCCAAGATCGGTAGGCGATATGTGAAACGGTCTCTGTCATTCCATAGGTTTCATAAACAGGAAACCCCATGTCTATGCGGAGTCTATCTGGAACCCGTGCGCCTCCTAGAAGAATACCTTTAGCAGTAGAAAAATAGTTTTTAAAATTTACCCCTGCAGCTAACATCGTGGACCATTGAGTGGGCACGAAAGAAGCCAGATGAATCGTAGTAGGAGGAAGGTTTTCTAAAGGATTTTGGCAAGGTTCGACTAAAACCAAACCTAAATCAAGAACTAGCGCTCTAACAAGTAGCATGGCTCCCGCGATATAAGTAGGTGATAGAGATAAAAGCGCAACATCGCCTTTGGTTAAATTTAACCATTCTCCTGTCATTTTCGCAGAAGCATACATGCGTTCCCGAGTAATTAAAATAGGCTTTGGATCCCCCGTAGAACCGGAACTATGGAATAAAAATGTTGCTTGACCTTCGTGCCACCTATGGCAAAATTCGAAAACTTGTTGCTCAAATTCCGATTCAGCTAGAGGCAATTCCGATAAAAGCGAGTGCAGGATGCGCATATAATCACAGATTCTTTCCAAAATTAACCAAACATTCTCTAATTTCGTGAGTTAATAAAGGGTAATCGTAAAGCTAGCCCCCCTATGTCAGAAGATCCATTCTTAAATCCCATTAATCCAGATAAAGTAGCCGAAAATCCCGGCTTGCTTCCTTATGCGCATACCGCAGGAGGAGCCGTTATAAAGCCGGACGATATGGGTAAAATAAAGGGTCGTTCCGTCCTAGCCATGCGCCAGCAAACGGATCGCCAAATGAACCAATTGTACGAACAAATGGAGGTTTTGGCTCGGCAGGCCAAGTTAATAGCAGAAAGAAAAGAAATTTCTGAACGTATTTATGAAGCTGCCATGGGTTTCGAACCTATCATCAGCGAGACTTATTATTTATATGAAAAAGAAGATGGTTCAGACTTAATGTCCCTAGTGGCACCAGAAGAATGGGGTCGTTCTTTTAAATATAGCCGCTATTTAGCTAAAGTTAAATTATTGGCCGACCACACCTGGGAGGTGGAATACAACGAATCTCCCACATAACAAATCGATTAAACTTATGATTTCATCATTCCCTTGGGAAACCATCAAAACATACGAAGACATTTTATTTCAATTCTATAACGGGATTGCTAAAATTTCCATTAATAGACCTCAAAAACACAATGCCTTTACGCCATTAACGGTTCAGGAAATGTCTGAGGCCATGGAATTAGCACGTCAAGATCCACGTGTAGGTGTAGTTATTTTAACAGGTGAAGGTGGTAAAGCATTCTGTTCAGGAGGAGACCAAAGCGTTCGTGGAGATGGTGGTTATGTCGGAAAAGATACGGTACCTCGTTTAAATGTATTAGATCTTCAACGTCAGATCAGAACTATCCCTAAACCAGTTATCGCTATGGTAGCAGGCTGGGCAATAGGTGGTGGCCACGTTTTACATGTGATATGCGATTTATCTATTGCCGCTGAAAACGCACGTTTTGGACAAACTGGTCCTAATGTAGGTTCATTTGACGGAGGTTTTGGCGCCTCTTATCTAGCGCGTGTTGTTGGTCAAAAGAAAGCTCGTGAAATTTGGTTTCTTTGCGATCAATACGATGCTAAAGAGGCATTAGATATGGGATTAGTGAACAAAGTCGTTCCTTTAGAAGAGTTAGAAAAGACCACCGTAGCGTGGTGCGAGAAAATATTAGAAAAGAGTCCACTTGCTTTACGCATGTTAAAATCTGCATTTAACGCAGAATTAGATGGTCAAGCAGGAATCCAGGAATTAGCTGGAAATGCCACCTTATTGTATTATTTATCAGATGAGGCCAAAGAAGGAAAAAATGCTTTCCTTGAAAAACGTAAACCTGATTTCTCTAAATTCCCTAAATTCCCATAAAGATGAATTATTGGTTAGTAAAATCTGAACCATTCAAATATTCTTGGGATGATTTCGTTAAGGAGGGGAAATCTGTTTGGGACGGCGTTCGTAATTACCAAGCTAGGAATAACATGATGGCCATGAAAAAAGGTGATTGGGTCTTTTTTTACCACTCAAACGAGGGAATGGAAGTCATTGGGCTAGCAGAAGTAAGAAAGGAATATTTTCCTGATCCAACGACGGAAGATGCTCGCTGGGTGGTGGTAGAATTAATTCCGATTAAAAAATTCGCTAAAACGGTAACGTTAAAAACGATGAAAGCGGATGATAGATTAAGTGGTTTAGCTTTAATTAAGCAATCGCGTTTATCTGTAACTCCCGTCGCTAAAGCAGAATTCGATATTATTTTAAGCCTAGCAGAATAAATATGAAATCGATTCGCCTATCACTCGCCTTAGTACTTTGCCATTTAAGCCTATTCGCTCAAGAAATGAAGCGAATTGAATTTCCAATAGCAGGATCTCAAATAGAAACATTTTCCATCCCGATAGGCGAAAAAGGAGTAATTGTATTAACACACTTAGGTAAAGCAGAATTCAATATTCGAAAATTCAATGCAGATTTAGAGCAGGTTTGGATGAATCAGGGAAGTGTTGATGGTAATCTAGACTACGTCACTCATTGTTATGATGGAAATCGCCTTTATTTATTATTTAGCCGTTTTAAAAGCAATAACTATTATATCGTTCGAGTAAACCCTAACGATGGAAAATTAGAAAAATTCCAGATTTTCTCTGTGGAAAAAATGGAAATATCGAATTTCAAAGCCTTAAACCAATCCTTGTTTATAGGTGGCGTGGTCAACAATACTCCAGTTATTTTATTTACGAATTTAACAGAGAAAAGGACACGTATTTTGCCTGCTGTAGTAAATGGGCAAGCCGAAATCCAATCAATGGATTTAGATACGGTTCAACAACAAATTAATGTGGTTTATTCTGTTGGTAAAAAGGCAAAGAGCTACCAACTAATTTTGAAATCATTTGATGAGGATGGAAATCAAATAGGGCAGGTAATTATGAATCCACAAGAGGAATATGCTCAGATGAATGCTAAATCCACTCAATTAAATGATTCTTTACAAGTAGTTGTGGGCACTTATGGTCACAAAAATACCATTGGTTCTTCAAAGGGCCCTAGTTCTCAAGGCTTGTATTTTAGCTCCTACCTAGACGGAGAATTGCAAGAATCTAAGTTCCACAGCTTTACTCAATTTAATAATTTCTTTAATTTTTTAGGAGAGAAACAAAAAAGTAAACAAGAAAAAAAGATTAAAAATAAAGAGGATAAAGGGGAAGAGCTTCGCTTAGATTACCGTTTATTAATGCATGAAATCATAAAAAAAGGGGATCATTATATCATTGTTGCGGAAGCCTTTTATCCAGATTATAAATACATGAATTATTCGCCATTTGGCAGCAGCATGGGTATGTTAGGTGGAGGACTATATTCTCCATGGAACATGTTATATAACCCGTACCGCTGGGGTTATGGTAATTATGGCTTATACTCTCCATTCTCTAGCTATTACAGTCCTTGGGGATACCGAGGTTATAATTCATATAGTAATTCACAGCAATTCGACGG
>CAIVPV010000300.1 GCA_903907915.1 uncultured Cytophagaceae bacterium | reverse complement strand
TATCTCCCGAAATAAGAACCCGAAACTTCCATCCGTCTTAAGTTTTGGCAAAATCGAAGGCCTAGGAGCCACAAATGTCATTCCAAACGAAGTGAACATCGCCGGTACCTTCCGCGCTATGGACGAAATTTGGCGCGCTGAGGGTCTAGAGAAAATGAAAAAACTCGCTGAAGGCATCGCAGACGCGATGGGCGGCCGTGCCGAATTCGAAGTTGTAAAAGGTTATCCTTTCTTACAAAATAATCCAGAACTGACTCGACGTTCGAAAGCTGCTGCCATCGAATATATGGGCGCTGAAAACGTAGTCGATCTCGATCTATGGATGGCAGGCGAAGACTTCGCTTTCTATACTCACCACGTGGATGCGTGTTTCTACCGTTTAGGAATTCGCAATGAAGAGCGAGGAATTACGAGCGGAGTGCACACGCCGAGTTTTGATATTGATGAAAAAGCGCTGGAAATTGGACCGGGGTTAATGGCATGGTTAGCAGTGAAAGAATTGGAAGCTTCTCTTTAAGCTTTTTGTGGATACCTAATGGAAAAGGTCGCTGCGCAAATATTTTCTGATTAGGTATCCACAAAAAACTTAAACGAATTCCACTTCTTCTCTATACTCTCTTATTTCTGCTCTCTAAAGCGTTTCGACGAGAATAAATTGGTCCTAAAAATCATTCACCATTTACCGCTTACCATTTACCATTAACTCCATTCTTCTTTGAACTTTGCTCTTTGGTCTTTGCTATTTGTTAAATAGGAAATTGAAGGGGATCCGGCCATCTGAATTCGTATTTCAATTCTTGGCAGATTTTATCGCCTGAAACTACTTTTCCGCCTAAACAAGTAACAGAATAATCCCAATATCCTACGGGCATACCGCGGCGTTCAATGTCGTTTTCACCTACTTCCCCTTTCGTAGGATGTATAGGAGCCACAATATTATAAATACCTGAATTGATTTTCTCTGCAGCTAATGCAATCAAAGCAACCACATCATCTTTATGTACATAATTGATCGGGCAATTTGCCCCGTCATTTCGTTTGCCAGAAAAATACTTGGCCACATAACGATCGCCGCCCATTAAACCCGCTAATCGTAAGATGACAGAAGGAACTTTGGAAGAGGAAACGATTGCTTCGGCTTTGGCCATCAACGAATCATCATTAATACCTGAATTCTCATCAACGGTGTCTGACACATTCGCATAAACCGAGGTAGAAGAAAGAAAAATGAGCTTTTTTGCAGAGGTTTTAGACAAATTATCTACCCATTCCTGTAAAATAGCTAAATAAGTTTCTTCTGAATTTTTCTTGCGACGAGGTGGAATCGCCCAAATTTGGACTTCCGCATCATTCATCGATGACCAATTCTCAGCCGGCATATCTGGCTCGGCTCTGAATTCTATCACGCTAATTTTCGGGTGAGCCGCTTGTGGATGGACACTCGATGCCGAAACACGCACATCCGTGTCCGCTAAAGCTAATTTAAATGCCAATGGTGCGCCTACCCAACCGCCCCCGTAAATACTTATCGTCTTTTTCATATAATTTTGCACCTTTGGAACAATTGAATCGCAAAGATAGTTAGAGAGCTATGAATAAAATGTTTTTTGTGCCTTTTATCAGTATTGTGTTAATCGCACTTGACTATTATGTGTGGATGGCGGTTAAAACTGCTTTTCGGAATTCTAGACAAAGTATCCAAACTACAGCAAAGTATGTTTTCTGGGGATTTACACTATTCATTCTATTAGGGATCTTATCTTATAATACATTACCTCTGAACGCTTGGAAAAATGAAATTAGGATCACCTTTATGGCGATCGTGATGATATCCGTTATCACTAAACTGTTTATAATTATCTTCTTATTACTAGAAGATATTACCCGTTTTTTCAGGTGGGGGACAAAAAAAGTGCTAAAGAAAGACCCTAGTGCCATTTCTCGCCACGAATTTCTGTCCCAAGCGGCTTTAGCGGTGGGTGCAGTTCCTGCGGCTACCTTTGCCTTTGGCATTATTTCTGGCGCTCACGATTACACAGTGGAACACATTCCCTTAAAAATCAACGGCTTGCCTTCTGCCTTTAAAGGCCTGAAAATCGCGCAAATTTCCGACATTCATACCGGATCATTCTTCAACAAAACAGCTGTTAAAGGGGGCGTGGAGATGCTGATGCGTGAAAAAGCAGATGTGGTATTTTTTACAGGGGACCTGGTTAATAATGAGTCCAAAGAAGTGCAAAATTACTTCGACGTGTTTAATAAGGTCAAAGCTCCTTTAGGCGTATTTAGCACCTTAGGTAATCACGATTACGGCGATTATGTACGTTGGGACAGCCCAGCAGCTAAAAAACAAAACCTACAAGACTTGATGAAGGCCCACAAATTAATGGGATGGGACTTATTGATGGATGAACATCGCTTCTTAGAAGAATCAGGAGAAAAATTAGCCATTATTGGTGTCCAAAACATCGGATTAGGTCGATTCCCTTGGTATGGTAACCTCGAGAAGGCGCATAAAGGAACAGAGGATGCTTCTGCGAAACTCTTGCTATCTCACGACCCAAATCATTGGAACGCTGAGGTGACCAAAAAATACAAAGACATAGATGTGGCTTTTGCAGGCCATACGCATGGAACACAATTTGGCGTTAAAATAGCCGAAATGCGCTGGTCCCCTGCCCAATATGTCTACAAACAATGGGCTGGATTATATAAAGAAGGCGATCAACAAATTTATGTGAATCGCGGTTATGGCTATTTAGGGTATCCGGGAAGAGTGGGGATGCCGCCGGAAATCTCGGTTTTTACGCTGGGGTAGTCGCTAGTCGCTAGTCACTAGTCGATAGTCGATAGTCGCTAGTCGCTAGTCACTAGTCGATAGTCACTAGTCGCTAGTCGAGAGTCGAGAGTCAAAGAGGGTAAATGTAATTTAGAAATAAGGAAGAAATTCCAAAGACT